>NZ_LWGG01000989.1:0-1778 GCF_001635365.1 Oleiphilus sp. HI0128
GGCCACCTATTCCGGAACCAATAACAATCACATCATAATGATCATCTGCTTTGTTTTTTCTATATCGAGTTCCAGTTCGCACCATTATTTCTCTCCACTGCATCAATCAGTCAAAAACACAAAAAACCAAGCTCACGACAAGCTCATTATTTCGACATATTACCTCGCAAACAAATTATTATGCAACTTATTGCATATTGAAAAATAATATATACTAGCCAATGTCTATTCAATTTAGAGCTGAGCCATGTCCTTAAAACACGCCATTCTCGTATTATTAGAAACCGAACCAGGCAGCGGTTATGACCTATTAAAACAATTTAAAGAAGGACTAGGGTATTTTTGGAATGCAAGCCACCAGCAAATTTATCAGCAACTAAAAGTTCTTTTAGAGCAGGATTTTATCTCCTGCAACAATATAAAACAGACTGATAAACCCGATAAAAAGGTTTACGACATCACAGCAAAAGGCGTTGAAGAGCTCAAGCAATGGCTATCGGCGCAGGTAAAACCGAATAAAACCAATGATGCCCTCTTGGTAAAGGTTTTTGGCGGCCACCTTATCGATCAAAACAACTTGTTAGAGGAAATTGAAGCGCATCAAGCGCTACACCAAAAGACATTACAAAGCCTTCTATCGATAGAGCAGAGCTACTTAAGCCTGCCCCCAGAGAAGCAAGCCAACTATAAACTTCCCTACCTTACACTAAGGCGCGGAATCATTGGTGAACAAGCCTGGTTAAGCTGGGCAGAGGAAGCCTTAGAGTCGATCAAAAAATAATCAAAGCTTTTTTTCTCAAATCTGCGTATAATTGCCGCCCTTTTATTCTGTCCTCGCGTCAGAACCATTTTATCGATAGGCATTCCTAACTATGACAGACTCCACGCCTCAATTTGAGCAACTTGGTCTCCCCGAAAATATCTTAAAAGCCGTAAAGGATCTTGGATACGAAACCCCTTCTCCAATCCAAGCTCAAGCAATACCCACACTTCTTAGCGGCAAAGACATTTTGGGTCAAGCTCAAACCGGCACCGGAAAGACTGCAGCATTTGCCCTCCCTTTACTTGCAAATATCGACGCAAACAAGTCTGAAACGCAAGTATTGGTGTTAGCCCCTACACGCGAGCTAGCGATTCAGGTTGCTGAAGCATGTCAAAGTTATGCGAAACACATGAAGAACTTCCATGTTCTTCCTATTTACGGCGGCCAAAGCTATAGCAACCAGTTACGCCAGCTCAAGCGCGGCGCACAAGTGGTGGTTGGCACTCCGGGACGCGTCATGGATCACATGCGACGCGGGACGCTGAAACTCAACACCCTAAAAACCTTAGTACTTGATGAAGCAGATGAAATGCTACGCATGGGCTTTATTGATGATGTTGAATGGGTATTGGAACACACACCCGAGGATCGGCAAATCGCCCTATTCTCTGCGACCATGCCTCGCGAGATTAAGAAAGTAGCCCAGAACCACCTCACAGACCCAGAGATCATTAAAATCGCTGATAAAACAGCGACGGCAAAAACCATCAACCAGCGTTATATGATGACCTCCGGCATCGATAAGCTAGAAGCTTTGACTCGCGTTTTGGAGATGGAAACCTACGATGGTGTCATTATTTTCGTACGTACTAAAATTGCCACCGAAGAGCTTGCGTCAAAACTTAACGCTCGCGGTTATTCGGCGGCGGCTCTAAACGGCGATATAGCACAAGCGGCCCGAGAGAAAACAGTAGACCGCCTAAAGAAAGGTGGCATCGATATCCTTATCGGAACT
>NZ_LWGG01000990.1:0-1598 GCF_001635365.1 Oleiphilus sp. HI0128
AGCATATTGTAAATATTGCTGTACGGCAGGAATGGAAGCAAAGCCCAGGTGTTTCATAATTTACTCTTCTCGCAGGAAGTTTGAGAGCACAAAAAGTGTCACTGACTGAATTTGATGATCATAATGTCTGAAATTGTCAGTGAAATTATAGTTTATTCCGTTATTATTTCGAGCTATGTCTTTCTAGAGTGTTGTCCGCTGTTAAGATGCTGGGCACTTTAAACTAAATTTGAATATATATAGGTGAACGCATGCGTCGTTGGAATGGTTGGGGAGATGAAGCAAACAAAATGGATTTGCCACCTACGGGTGAGCAATTTCTTAGTGATCTAGTGGGTGCTTCCAGCCCTTTAGCGGATGCACAGCTGAGTGAAGTTTTGGCTCAAGTTCCAGAAAGTCGTTTACCTGAGCATATATTGATTGATAAAGACCCGGAACAGCGTCTTCGTCATTCTCGCGGTCAAAGTCTGCCTGACTGGCTTGCCATGAGAAGTGGCCGCTTTGAATTCTTCCCCGACGGCGTTGCTTTTCCAGAAACTAAAGATCAGGTCGCTGAGTTGGTCGAGTTTTGTTATGAACATGACATTATCCTGATTCCCTATGGTGGTGGAACCAGCGTCGCGGGGCATATTAACCCTTTTGAATCTGATGAACCGATACTAACTTTATCGCTAGGTCGAATGACTCGCTTGATAGATTTGGATGAGGAGAGTCAGATTGCTACCTTTGGTGCCGGTACACCTGGGCCTTTAGTTGAATCTCAGCTTCGTTCTAGAGGCTATACCTTGGGGCACTTTCCCCAGAGCTTTGAGCTGTCGACCATTGGTGGTTGGGTAGCGAGCCGTTCTAGTGGACAGCAGTCTCTGCGTTATGGACGCATCGAACAAATGTTTGCTGGTGGTAGTGTCGAAACACCTAAGGGGCGTATGGATATTCAAACCATTCCTGCCTCGGCAGGCGGCCCGGATGTAAGAGAGATCTTTATGGGCTCGGAAGGGAGGATGGGCGTAATCTCTGAAGTTAAGGTACGAGTGACACCTTTAGCAGAGCAAGAAGACTTTTACGTTATTTTCTTCCCTTCGTGGACGCAAGCAAAGGAAGCAGCTCGTTATATGGTTCAGAGTAAGGTTCAACTATCGATGCTGCGCTTAAGTAATGCCGTTGAAACCACGACCCAACTTGCTTTGGCTGGTCACCCTGGCCAGATATCAATGCTTGAAAAGTATCTGAGCTTTAAAGGTGCTGCTGAAGGCAAGTGCATGATGACCTTGGGTATAACGGGGCTGCCTGAGCAGTGCCGCCCTGCCCACAAACTAATGAAGAGCATGATTCGTCGTTATCATGGCGTGTACACCGGTAACTTTTTGGGTAAGAAGTGGGCTGATAAACGCTTTAAGATGCCTTACCTACGCGAAGCTCTTTGGGAAAAGGGCTATGTGGTTGATACCCTTGAAACGGCAACCGACTGGGATAATGTAGATAATCTACTTAATAAAATTGAAGACAATTTACGCAATAGTCTTAGCGCTGAAAATGAAAAGGTCCATGTCTTTACCCATCTTTCACACTTCTACGGCCAGGGTTGCAGTATTTATACG
>NZ_LWGG01000991.1:0-664 GCF_001635365.1 Oleiphilus sp. HI0128
ATATGAGTGGCATTGAGATGACAGCTGAGGTGCGTGCGCTTGGCTCGCATAAGTCTACACCCATTCTGTTACTCACAACCGAGTCAGGTCTTGATAAGAAAACCGAAGGCAAAAAAGCGGGAGCAACCGGCTGGCTAGTTAAGCCATTCGACCCGGAGCAGCTTACCAAAATAGTTAATAAGGTACTCTAGTCTATCGGGTACTCGTTAGCGGTTTGATGCTTCACAAATGAGCGTTTGTTTTTTAAGCACGCTCATTCTTTTTATCTCTACCTCTCTCTTAGTAGCCTCTGAGCGACTCTCAAAATCTTGAGAATAAACGATCTCTCTAGGTTCATGACCACGGAAAAACTTGGCGCCCTTCCCCGCCTTTTTCTCAAACATTTCGCAATGTTCTTTAAATCGCCGATCAATATCCGTGCTGATGCCGGTATATAGTTTTCCACAGGATGTTCGGATCATGTAGACCTGCCAAGACATCAATAAGCCTCTAAATTCATTATTCAGTTAAATATACACTAATTAACCACGGCGATGCGTAGCCGGAGTCATTCAGCTTATATCTTACACCACAACGACGCTCTGTTCTTGAGTGTACCCAAAGCAAGCACTATAATGCAGCCTCTGCAAACAATTGGATAACTCAATGTCGGATCAGCCTTCGC
>NZ_LWGG01000992.1:0-1073 GCF_001635365.1 Oleiphilus sp. HI0128
TCTTGAGATTGTTTCTCCGGTTGTTGAAGGCTCGGTTCGAGCGCGCCAGGGTAGAAGGGAAGATGAGCGTCGGGATTCTGTCGTACCTATTATCATGCATGGCGATGCTGCGTTTGCAGGTCAGGTCAGGGCGTGGTGATGGAAACCTTCCAGATGTCACAAACTCGTGGTTATGGTACGGGTGGTTCCGTACATATTATTATTAATAACCAGGTTGGCTTTACCACCAATAAGCGTGAAGACACGCGCTCAACAGAGTATTGTACCGACGTTGCAAAGATGATCGAAGCGCCAATCTTGCATGTAAATGGTGATGACCCCGAAGCTGTTTTGTTTGCTACTCAGGTTGCAATTGATTTCCGCAATCAGTTTAAGAAAGATGTCGTTATTGACTTGTTCTGCTATCGCCGTCGTGGTCATAACGAGGCGGATGAGCCTTCGGGCACGCAGCCATTAATGTATCAAGTGATCAAGAGCTTGAAGACAACTCGTTCTATCTACTCTGAGCGCTTACTTGAAGAGCAGGTGATCTCACAAGAACAGTCTAAAAAGCTTGAAAATGACTACCGTTCAGCACTAGAGAACGGTGATCATGTTACCAAGAGTTTGGTTCTGGAACCGAATAAGTCTATGTATGTTGACTGGACGCCATTCATTGGCCATGAGTGGACAGCTAAGGCTAAGACTTCGGTCAATGCCAAAACCTTGCAGCGTTTAGGTAAAAAGCTAGGTGCGATACATGAAGGCTTTCCTATTCAGAAGCAGGTTCAGAAGATCATTGAAGATCGAAATAAAATGAATCAGGGCGCAATGCCGCTGAACTGGGGTTATGGCGAGGTAATGGCTTATGCTAGTTTGCTAGCAGAAGGTCATGAAATTCGTATCTCAGGTCAAGATGTTGGTCGCGGTACCTTCTCTCATCGTCATGTTGTTTTACACAACCAGACAGATGGATCGACTTATGTGCCTTTGCAGAATATCAAAGAAGATCAGCCTAAGTGCGAGATTATCGACTCCTTGTTATCGGAAGAGGCGGTTCTTGCCTTTGAATATGGTTTTGCAACGACCAACCC
>NZ_LWGG01000993.1:0-777 GCF_001635365.1 Oleiphilus sp. HI0128
TCAAGTACCGCCTCTCCGGGTAAGCCAATATCAGGGTCATCACCATTTAATAAATCAATTTCGTATGGGTTAGTTAGCCTACCTAGATTTACACCCTCTAGAGTCTCCCCATAATTACTACCTGCACGCGCGATATACATTTGATTAACGTTGATTACAACGTCTTCTCCAGCACTGTTAGTTACACCACTAATCCTGAATACCTTGCCTTCGCTTGGATTATGGCCGTGACTGAAAATAAAGTCATCCATCACTAAACCGATGCCTTGGCCATCGACCTCAGATAAATCACTGTCAGATAGCGACTGCATTTCTGCATATATCTTCGTACTACTAGCCATCATTAGCGATAGAAATAACAAAGCAATTTTGTTGTTTGTAGATGCATTCATAGTTGAAATCAGCGTCCTGATTTATTAGAAGTTAGGGAAGTATACCCAATAATTAATTAAATCATGTCTTGCGAGTCAAAACTTTACAGTCGTTCACAAATCAAACAACAAGATAAGAACCTGCTCACATAATTAAAACGAAAGTGAGTTACTTACAATACTTTCTTCCAGGCAATAAAAAACCCCAGTAGGACGACCTACTGGGGTTTCTAATAGAAGCCTGACGATGACCTACTCTCACATGGGACCTCCCACACTACCATCGGCGATGCTTCGTTTCACTTCTGAGTTCGGGATGGGATCAGGTGGTTCCAAAGCTCTATGGTCGTCAGGCAAAACTTCGGTTGCTGATACTTCATCAACAACACTTAATTCTGCGTCTTTA
>NZ_LWGG01000994.1:0-744 GCF_001635365.1 Oleiphilus sp. HI0128
AGCATTAGTTTCAATAAGATAAAATCTCGGTTCAACTTAAATCAATAACTTAAAATTAAGGAAAATCATAATATGTTAAAGAATAAACTGTTTGGTTTCGTAATAATCGTATCAGCCTTATTTATGTCAGGGTGCGCAACGAACCTGTTTCCAGGAGGCCCAACCCCAGCTGGTGTAATTATCACTAATGTGAAAGGCCCTGCTCAAAACTTAACCGTAGCAACCGATAAAGATGCACAGAGTTCAAAAATGGGCTCAGCGAGTGTATCTGCAATTGCTGGTTTATTTGCATTTGGCGATGCAAGTATAGATACAGCCATGAAAGAAGCCGGCATCACAAAGGTACATCACGTAGATCATCAAGTTAACTCTTTTCTATTTGGTCTTTGGCTACAAAACACAACCATCGTGCATGGAGAGTAAATATAGTACCACCTAACAAGTGCAGCTTGCGGAACTACGTGAGCTGTCACGTTTTGTGCGTTGCACAAAAAGCGCCATCACACTCCGTCCGCAACTGCAGGCGTTAGCTGTAAAAAAGGAGTTAAATTGAAGCACATATTTGTTATTGCAGTTTTAGCCTTATTGTCAGGTTGTAGTTCAATGGTAAAGACCGAAATTGGAGATTACGATTACGGCAAAAGTTTAAGTGAACTACAAAGTCAGCATATCGAGTTACAACCTCAGGATGGTTTATTCTCTGAACCACGAATTAGCATTCCATTAGATGATGCTAAAAGCCTT
>NZ_LWGG01000995.1:0-658 GCF_001635365.1 Oleiphilus sp. HI0128
ATGGTGGTCTGTATTTGATACCTCAAAAACACCTCGCTGGGAGCAATAGTTGTAGTGATGGGTATTTTCTTTATTCTCGTTTTACTCAGCTTTCCCGCTGTGTTGATTGTCGCTGCTCAGCGCTGGGCCATTCTCGACAAGCTGGGTGTCGTGGTGTTGGCTTTTGCCTCGGGTATTGTGCTATCGGGTTTCAATATCCAGAACTACTTGCCCGGTAGCGATGTGCTCTCGATCCAAACTCAGGTAACTGAAGTCGCCATAGCCTTGGCAATTCCAATGCTGGCTTTTTCAATGGATATTAAGTCTGCTTTTCACTTGGCTGGGCCAACGATTAAAGCCATGATTCTAGCATTGTTTAGCGTGATGATTATCACGACGATTCTGTCTTTACTGTTTGATGGGCGAATAGAGCATTTGTGGCAAGTTGCTGGATTAGCGGTCGGCGCGTATACCGGAGGAGGCCCGAATATGGCGGCTATTAGTGCGGCAATTGAAGGTGAGCAGTCGGTGTTTATTACGATGACCAGCTATGATATTTTGCTGTCGGCCTTATATCTATTATTTGTTGTGAGCCTCGCAAAACCGCTGTTTAGCCGGTTTTTAAAAGCCTTCAATGAAAGCGAAAAGTTGCCCTTGAATAGCACGTCGGGTGGGGGGC
>NZ_LWGG01000996.1:0-875 GCF_001635365.1 Oleiphilus sp. HI0128
CGCGTCGCGTTAGCAACCCACGAATACCAGCATGATCACCGTCGAAATTACTTGCTTCATCTGATGCGTTGACGCTTCCCTAACGGGAAGAATGTTAATTAAAAAGAAAGGCTCTGGCCGAGGTTCCGGCAGGATTTTGTGCGGGCCTCTTGACGTGGGGAGTCATACCAACGCCCGCATTTGCGGCTGGTTTGGAGCGTAGCGGAAAACCAGTCCGGCAACATGCGCTTGTTACATGCTATAGCTGCTTAAGCAATTCAGATTTCTTTTCTTGATACTCACCTTCAGAAAGCACACCTTCATCCCTAAGCACCTTTAATTTAAGAAGCCTGTCCATAACCGAATCACCGTTATCTCTAGCAGATGCCTTCTCGTTTAGGCGCCACCGGTCGCGCTCAAACTGGTAGGATGATTTTCTGTATGAGCTAACCATTACCCCCGTACCTGATTCTTCAAGCTTTTTCTGAATATTATCAATAATTTTTTGCGGCCTTGAAGTCGGGTAAGTTCCTTTTCCGCCAAGCTCTACAAAATAGCCCTTAACATTCTTACCGCTTAAACTAACACCCTCAACGGGAACAATCTTGACGAAGACGTTATACCAATCCAGACCCCAAGTCATTCTGGTAGAGAATCCTCTTTCTGGACCATCAATTTCATTAACGATTTCATCATCAACGATTGATGTGATTTCTTGATATGTCAATTGAAAAATCTTTTGCTCTTCTATGGCATATATTTTGTAACCACCATCTTGCTTTAATGTTGTTTGGTGGGTACTACACCCAGTCAAAAAAGCAAAAAAGACTAGAGTCGTTAACCTCATGTAATGCTCTCCATTGGCATGTAACGCTTACATAATGGGCCGGAGCGTA
>NZ_LWGG01000997.1:0-1024 GCF_001635365.1 Oleiphilus sp. HI0128
GCTACCTGAACCGAATTCAATCCTCACGCCGATTAGAGCGAGAAGCTAACCGCAATATCGAACTAATGTGGTTAACTGAGAGACTTGCACCAGACTTCAAAACCATTGCAGATTTTAGGAAGAATAACGGTAAAGGGATTAAACAGTGCTGTCGAACGTTCATCGATTTGTGTCGTCAGATGAACATGTTTAGCGATGCGCTTGTCGCGATTGATGGCAGTAAATTCAAAGCATCTAACAACAAATCTAAAAACTATACGCCAAGAAAACTCCAAGCCTCAATGGAACGCGTTGAAAAGCATATCGCTCGCTACCTTAGTCAGCTAGACAAGGTCGACTTAAATGAAAAGGAAGCGGATACCGCTCCCATTGAAGAAAAGCTGGTTTGGCTAAAAGCGCGTCTTTCTGAATTAAAGGAGCTCAAAGAGAAAGTTGAAGCGCACCCAGACAAACAAATCTCTATGACTGATCCAGATTCGCGTCTGTTAAAAACAACCGCGATGGAGAGAAAGGTTTGCTACAACGTTCAGAGCGCAGTGGATTGTAAGCATCACTTGATCGTTGCTCATGAGGTCACCAATACCACCGATAGAAATCAATTATGCAGGATGGGCCAGCAGGCTCAAGCAGCACTAAAGAATGATGAAATTACCGTGCTTGCCGACAAAGGCTATTTTAGCAGCAAAGATATTATTGCGGCGCAAGATGCGGGGATGACGCCACTGGTACCCAATTTTGATACGTCAGGCAGTGAAAAGAAAGGCATCTTCAATAAATCGCTATTTCAATATGACGCCGAGCAAAATGTGTACGTTTGTCCTGCCAAGCAAGCGTTAACACCCAGAGGGCAAGCAAGAGATAAAGGCATGATTTATAGGAACTATAACTGCAGCGTCAAAATTTGTAGAGTTTGCAGCCTGCAAACCCAATGCACCAAAACAGCCACTCCCCGAACAATTCGTCGTTGGGAGCATGCTAGTCGCATTGAAAAGATGACCGAGCTTCTGGAGTCCAAACCTGACAG
>NZ_LWGG01000998.1:0-17927 GCF_001635365.1 Oleiphilus sp. HI0128
GTATTAAAAAAATATTTATTGGTTGGCATCGCAATTGCTTTATCTAATCGTAGAAACTTTATGATGAAGCAAGTGGGAGTATCGATGTCGATTTCATTCAGCAATGCATTAGGAATTCACGAACAAGCGCTGGAGTTACGTGTTAACCGTGCTGAGGTGTTGGCTAATAACTTGGCTAATGCAGATACACCCGGATTTAAGGCAAGAGATATAGACTTCAAAGCGGTCCTGGGTAATGAAATGGCTAGCCAGGGAGGCGCAAAGTCTCTCGAGATGGCGACCACGAACGGACAGCACTTGCCTCATGCTAACTCGAGCGGAAGCAATGAGTTGCTTTATCGAACGCCCAGCCAGCCATCTGTTGACGGTAATACCGTTGATACCCAAGAAGAAATGGCAGAGTTTATGAAGAATACCTTGCAATACCAATCCAGCTTCCAGTTTTTGAATGGCAAGTTCAAGTCACTAACCAATGCGATTCGGGGTGAATAAATATGTCTCTTAGTCAGATTTTTGATATTGCCGGATCCGGCATGGCTGCTCAATCTATTCGCTTGAATACCACTGCTAGTAATATTGCTAATGCAGACAGTGCGGCAAGTAGTATTGATGAAGTATATCGCGCCCGAAAGCCCATCTTTTCGGCTGTCCAAGAAGATGCCATGCGCCAGGCAGTTGGTGGGGATTTCTTACAGCAGACGCCTGAGTCGGTAGGTGTTGAAGTAAAAGGGATTGTTGAAAGTGATGCACCTTTGGATATGCGTTACCAGCCTGACCACCCGTTGGCTGATGAGCAGGGATATGTGATGTACCCGAATGTAAATGTCGTTGAAGAGATGGCTGACATGCTTTCTGCTTCTCGAAGCTTTCAAACCAATATTGATGTAATGGATGCGGCAAAAACAATGATGCAGCGTTTGTTAACGCTAGGTCAGTAAGGGGCTAAATCTTATGACAGATATAAATACAACGGTGTCTTCTGCTGATGCTTTATCAGACTACCGCTATGAACCGACGACCAAAACACAAGGTTCGTCTGATCTAGGTCAGAATGAGTTTATGGAGTTGATGATTGCCCAGATGGAGAATCAAAGCCCGCTGGACCCTCAAGATAATGGTGAGTTCATTTCTCAGTTAGCAGAGTTTAGCTCTCTTGAAGAAATGCAGAAACTAAGTTCGCAAGTAGAAAGTTTTGCAACCCAGTATCAGTCTAGTCAGGCTTTGCAGGCTTCTGCAATGGTTGGGCGAACGGTTTTGGTGCCAGGTACTGAAGCTCCCATGGCGGCAGACGGAACAATTAGTGGATTGGTTGATCTTGAAGCCAGTACAGGTTCATTAAAGGTAAGTATCTTTAACGGTTCTGGTGAGTTGGTTAATCAGGTGGATATGGGGCAACAACTTGCCGGTTCTGTACCATTCTCGTGGGATGGAACAAATAGCAAGGGGGAGCAGATGCCCTATGACAATTACACGATCGCTGCTGAATCGAATCAAGGAGGAGATGTAAGTCAAATTACGACCTTGCTTTCCGCCAATGTGAGTAGCGTATCGATCGGGACTGGTGGTGCCATTTCGCTTAACTTAGCCGGTATGGGCGCTATTCCTTTAGAAGATGTTAGAGAGATTAACTAGGCATGAGTATGTGTCTGGCGTGCGAAATAATTGTAATCATTACGACAAAAAGAATCAGAAGAGAGGTGTAGTATGCCGTTTAACGTTGCATTAGGTGGGTTGAGAGCATCCTCCACGGACTTGGAAGTTACGGGTAATAACATTGCGAACGCGAGTACTGTTGGTTTTAAGCGTTCGCGTGCCGAGTTTGGTGATGTTTATTCCAATAGTTTTTTCGGCAGGGGGGCTACCTCAACGGGAGACGGTGTCGCAGTACAAAATATTCGACAGATGTTTGGTCAGGGTAACGTAAGCCTTACTGACAATAACCTGGACTTAGCAATTACCGGAAAAGGCTTTTTCGTGCTTAGTGATCAGGGTGAGGCCAAATATTCGCGTGCTGGTCAGCTAGGTGTGGATAAAGATGGTTTCATGGTCAATAACACGGGTATGCGTGTCCAGGGCTTTCAGGCTGATGAAGGTGGGACGGTATCGGGAGTTCTGGGTGATCTGGTTGTTGATGCGAATGATCTGCCTCCATCAAGATCAACTAATGTCGAAGCAGCTTTGAATCTGGATTCTTCAGAAGAAGCTTTGACTCAGAGTGGCACAACGATTAACTCGAACGGTGCAACGGATGTTGGTGTAGCACAAGCAGGAATTGTGAATGGCTATGCGAGTCAGGATATCGAAGTGACCTTTCCGGATGGCACGTCGCAGACCATTACAACGACTGCGGAATCAACTGCCGGGGCAATTGCATCTCAGTTTTCGCTTTTAGAAGGTGTGGATGCGACTGCTAGTACCAGCTCTACAATAACCTTAGCTGGATATGATAATGCCTCAGGAAATATGAGTATTAGCTTAAACGGAATTAGTTTCCAGCCAGCCGGTGCAACAGATGCATTGCAATTGGCCGACTTGGGAACTCGTATTAACTCGTCTGCGTTGGTGGGGGTTACCGCCGTCATAGATAGTGCTACTGGTGATTTGCAGATTATTCAGGATCAAGGAGCTAACTTGGTATTCGGTTTTGCGGGTGTCTCGGGCGATAGTTTTGAGGTTCTTGGGAGTGATGCCGCGGCGACGCCGGTAGTGCTTGACCCTGATGCTGTTCCTGCCGTTTTGAATGCGACTGTAGGTGGTGGAGTTAGCATTGTACTTGACGAGGGGGTCGTTGCGACCAACTTAAGTGCCTCAACGCCCGTCATTACCAACTTTACCGGTGCGCCTTTTGTTAATAACCAATTTTCACCAACGGATCCTGGTACCTATAACCACGCGACGTCAACGACTATTTTTGACAGTCTTGGTAACTCTCATGTTTTGACCATGTATTTCGTTAAGCAGCAGTCTTCGTTGTCGGGAGAAAATACCTGGCAAATGCATGTGCAGGTGGATAACCAGGATGTTGGAGATCCATTAATTGGAACAGATGCATCGCGAGCGACTTATAATTTGGTATTCCGCGATGACGGTACTTTAAATGAAACATTGTCAGATGATGTTTTGATTTCTAATTGGGACCCTTTAGATAGTCAAGGCAATCAAAATGGGGCGGCACGACCTTTGAATGTTGTGGATGGCGGGGTTTTGCCGATTCCTCAGCCGCCAACTAGCTCAAACTTTGAGGTAGATGTATCATCGTTTACTCAGTTTGGTAGCCCGTTTGCTGTAAATGACTTAAGTCAGAATGGTTATACCACAGGTCGATTAGTCGGTCTGGATGTCGATGAGTCGGGTGTCATTCTGTCTCGTTTCTCCAACGGTGAGTCTTTGGTTCTAGGGCAGGTAGCTTTGGCTAACTTCAATGACGTAGAAGGCTTATCACCTGATGGCGATAGTGTTTGGGTGCAGACTTTTGCTTCGGGTGACCCGATTGTCGGGGCGCCTGGTACGGCGTCTTTGGGTCTATTAACGGCCTCTGCAGTTGAGCAATCGAATGTTGATTTATCTGCTGAGCTGGTAAATCTGATTGTTGCGCAGCGTAACTATCAGGCCAACTCCAAGACCATTGAGACGGCCGATACAATCCAGCAAACTATCTTGAATATCTAGTACTGAATTTCGCTCATAGCCTTCCTTGTTTGGGTTGGCTAGATAATTGCAGAGCTTAGGCTAAGGCGTTTGCAGTGTCCGTTTCTTTGACGCTGCGTATTGTTTGATCCTAATGGTGAAGTAAATGGATAAAGCGTTATATATTGCAATGAGTGGTGCCAAGCAGAATATGCTGGCGCAGCGCGCTCATGCCAATAATTTGGCAAATATTAATACGACGGCGTTTAAAGAAGATTTCGCTCAGGCGCGTGCTATGCCGGTGTTTGGCGAGCATCATCCATCGAGAGCCTATGCCTTGACCGAAAGGCCGGGAACAAATTTTGAGGCGGGTCCCCTGAATCAAACCGGCAACCCTTTGGATGTTGCGGTAAAGGGTGATGGATGGATTGCGGTTCAGGCCGCAGATGGTTCGGAAGCCTATACCCGGGCAGGCGACCTGCAGGTAGATGTCAATGGGCAGCTAAGGGCTGGCATTGGTTTGCCTGTTTTGGGTAATGGTGGTCCAATTGTTTTGCCGCCTTCGGCAACTGTTGAGATTGGTGCTGACGGTACGGTTTCGGTTCTTCCTTTGGGTGGTGGAGCTGTTGGCTTAGCGGCGGTTGATCGAATTAAGCTAGTTAATCCCGACCCTGATATGATCGAAAAGAAAGAAGATGGTCTATTGCATATGAAGGGTGATGAGCCACCGGCAGTTGCTGACCCGAACATCAAACTGGAAACGGGGTTTCTGGAAGGTTCTAATGTAAATGCGGTATCGTCTTTAACAGATATCCTATCTCTATCGCGACATTATGAGCTTCAAGTTAAATTAATGAGCCAGGCTGATCAAATTTCTCAACAAACGGCACGTTTGTTGCAGTTCTCCTAGTAAGACCTGAAAAACGTCATAAAAGCGGCACGTAGTTGCAGATTTATAGAGTGCTGATTTTTTGACTGCTTCGTTAGCGGTATTTGCTTACTAGCTTTAAATAAGGGGTATCACAGATAGCCCTTAAACGCTTCAGGTCTGATTGATTCGCAGTAGAATTTCAATTTGGGAGAAGCATCATGCATCCAGCTCTTTATGTCAGTAAAACCGGTCTAAGTGCACAAGATATGTCCTTGACCACGATTTCCAACAACTTGGCGAATGCTAGTACGGTTGGCTTTAAGCGTGATGAAGCGGTTTTTCAGGACCTGTTGTATCAGGTGAAAAGAGAGCCAGGTGGCTTGAACTCACAAAACTCTCAATTACCATCTGGTCTCCAGCTCGGTACGGGTGTCAGGATCGAAGGGACGACTAAGCAATTTACCCAAGGCTCCTTAGAAGTGACTGACCAGGCTCTCGATTTAGCCGTTAATGGTAGAGGCTTTTTCCAAGTTATATTGCCAGATGGCTCGACCAGTTATACCCGAGATGGGCAGTTCCAGGTTAACTCAGATGGCCAAGTCGTCACTGCTGGTGGCAACCTATTAGAACCCGCCATCACTATTCCACAGAATGCTTCTTCAGTGACGATCGGCGAAGATGGCATTGTATCGGTCAGTATTTCTGGTGAAACCACTGCACAGCAAGTTGGCCAGATTAATACGGTCGACTTTATTAATCCCCAAGGTTTGAAAGCGCTAGGGAATAACCTGTTTGCTGAAACTGAAGCCAGTGGTAACCCTCAAGGGGGCACGCCGGGCTTGGCAGGTTTTGGTGAGGTTAAGCAAGGCATGCTAGAGCAATCGAACGTAGATACGGTGCAAGAGCTGGTCAGCATGATTACTGTCCAGCGCGCCTATGAAATGAACTCAAAAGTTGTGTCTACGGCTGACCAGATGCTCCAGTACATTGGGCAGAACCTGTAATACGCGCTTAGTTGTTTGAGGGGAAGGTGATTATATGAGGCAGATTAATCAAGTATTCAAAGCAGTGCTAGGCCTGAGCTTGGTCGTGTTGACTAGTGCATGCAGCATCATGACTCGTGAGCACCCTTTGCCCAATGACCCGGCTTACGCTCCTGTACCTTCGAGTGCGCTGAAATCAGGTGAAATGGTGACGGGGTCGATCTATCAGGTTAACCGAAACTTTAGTATGTATGGTGATCAGGTTGCCTTAAACGTTGGTGATATTCTGACGGTTACCTTGCAAGAAAACACCAGTTCATCCAAGTCAGCAGATACCAGCTATGACAAAGATGATGAAGTGACTTTTAATGAGGCAACCATTCTAGGCAATGTTATTCAAAAACATGGTTTGAGCCTTTTGACTAATCCTAGCTTAGAGCGAGCGTTTGATGGTAAGGCATCTAGTGATCAGAGCAATAGCTTGAGCGGTAGTATTTCAGTCACAGTTTCAGAAGTTTTGCCAAATGGCATTCTTCGAATTCAGGGAGAGAAGTGGCTGCGCTTGAACCAGGGAGATGAATATATTCGTTTAACCGGTTTGGTGAGGCCGCAAGATATTGGCACAGATAATACGATCCCGTCTTCTAAGGTTGCTGATGCTCGTATTGCCTATGGTGGAACAGGAGATTTTGATGATGTTAATCGTCAAGGCTGGTTGTCCCGATTCTTCAACAGTGAATGGTGGTTCATGTGATGTCTTATAGTGTAAAGGCTTCTTACAAAGCTACTGCAGCGGGTATCGCTTCTTTAGTTAGCTCGTTCTGCCGCTCCAGTTTATTGTTGCTGGGTTTTGCTTTGGTTAGTTTTGACGTTAGCGCGGATCGTTTAAAAGATATTGCCAATGTACAGGGGGTTCGTTCGAATCAGCTGGTTGGTTATGGTTTGGTTGTCGGTTTAAGTGGTACAGGAGATAACACGCCTTTTACTAGCCAGACCTTCCGCAACATGATGAATAAATTTGGTATCACCATTCCTGAAGGTGTGGATCCGAAGTCAAAGAATGTAGCAGCGGTTTCAATTCATGCAGAGCTTCCGCCTTTCGCTAAACCTGGGCACAAGATTGATATCACAGCCTCATCGTTAGGAGACTCCAAGAGCCTTAGAGGTGGTAGCTTATTGATGACTCCGTTAAAGGGCGCAGATGGGCGCGTTTATGCGCTTGCTCAAGGCAGCCTTGTCGTCGGTGGTTTTGGTGCTGAAGGTGCCGATGGCTCCTCTATTCAGGTTAACGTTCCGAGTGTGGGACGGATTCCTAATGGCGCGACGGTTGAACGAGCCATCGCATCTCCTTTTCATCGTGGCGACACATTAACCTTTGATTTACATCGCCCGGACTTCACAACGGCGATGAATTTAACCAAGAAGATTAATGACTTGCTAGGGCCTAATACAGCGTACGCCAGCGATGCAGCTTCGATTACCGTCAAAGCCCCTCGCGATGCATCTCAGCGAGTTAGCTTTTTGTCGATGCTCGAAAATATGAATGTTGAAACAGGGGAAGAAGCGGCGAGAGTGATTATTAACTCTCGTACCGGCACCATCGTTGTCGGTCAGAACGTTAAGGTGCTTCCAGCTGCGGTTACCCACGGAAGTCTTTCGGTAACAATTACTGAAGACCCTGCAGTCAGTCAACCAAATCCGCTTGGAGGTGGTCAGACGGTTGTCGTACCACGCTCCGATGTTGATGCAGAACAAGAACCTAGTCGAATGTTTCAGTTTGGCCCTGCAGCGACGCTGAGCCAGATTGTTCAAGCGGTTAATCAAGTTGGTGCTGCGCCAGGAGATATCATGGCTGTACTCGAAGCCTTGAAGCAGGCTGGTGCCTTAAAAGCAGATTTAATTGTTATATAGAAAGAAATATAAGCAAAGCCATGTGGAACCTTAGAGGTTAGTGATGAATAGCGCACTGATGAGTCAGATAAATAATCCGATGATGATGGCGACTGATAATATAGGGAATCAGTTGCAGAACAGTGCTGCCCGTTTTAATAAGCATACCCAGGGCTTAAATGACTATAACAATCTCAATGCTCTGCAGTCTCTTAAGCATCAATCCAAGACAGATAGAGACGGCGCCCTAGATGCTGCCGCCAAACACTTTGAATCGATATTCGTCTCGATGATGATTAAAAGTATGCGCGATGCTAATAAGGTATTTTCTGAAGGAAACCTATTGCAAAGCAACCAATCAGACTTTTATCAGCAGATGTTTGATAGCCAGATGGCAGTAAGCTTATCAACTGGTAAAGGTATTGGTCTGGCTGAAGTGATCAAGCGACAAATGTCAAAAGGCGTAGGTGGTGAAGAGTCAGATTTAAGTTCCTATCCATTAACCTCTCAAGACAAATCTTTTTCTCTGAAAGACTATGCGCGCCAGCCATTTGTTAGCGCAGAGAAAATTGCAAAGATTGAAACGGCAATGAATCAAATTGATCAGACGATTGCTAGCCTGGACTCAGATAAAGTTGCTGAATCAAGTAAGTTAGACTTCAGTTCTCCCGATCAATTTATCGCTTCTCTTTATCCCTATGCTAAACAGGCAGAGCAAGAAACAGGTATTGATGCTCGTCTAATGTTGGCTCAGTCAGCACTGGAAACTGGTTGGGGTAAACGAGAGATCTTAAATTCTGATGGTAGTCCTAGCCATAATTTATTTGGTATTAAGGCGCAAACAGGATGGACGGGTGACAGCACAAATATAACGACGACTGAATATCGAAATGGTGTCGCAGTGAAGGAGCGCGCAGACTTTAGGTCTTATTCGGGTTACCAGGAAAGCTTTTCAGATTATGCGCGTTTTTTGAGTACTAATGCCCGATATGAGCAAGCGCTCGAGAAAGCGGGTGATCCGTATGACTTTGCACACGAGCTACAAGATGCCGGCTATGCAACCGACCCAGACTATGCCAACAAGATTAATCGTATTATTGATCGTTATATGAATATTGATGAACTTTCTAGTCTGGACCTTGGCTCTACCGCAAGCAAATTAGGAATTGGAGGCTGATATGCCAGATCTAATCGGTATTGGCCTTTCAGGTCTACAAGCTCATCAGACAGCCTTATCGGTCACGGGTAATAATGTTTCTAATACCAATACACCTGGCTACAGTCGTCAGGAGGCCGTGTTTGTAGATAATAAATCTATTCTTACTGGTAGTGGTTACACTGGTCAGGGCGCGAATATTGCCACGATTCGTAGAAATGCAGAGGATTTTATTAGCGAGCAGGTTCGTGCCGATACAACCGTTTATCATGAACGTGATGCAGTGCTTACTCAAGCAGAGTCGATCGATAACTTGCTTGCCAGCACGACAACTGGTTTGACGCCTGCTATGACTGCTTTCTTCCAAGCCTTCCAAGGTGGCGCTGATGACCCAACCTCTATCCCTCAGCGACAGTTATTATTGACGCAAACCGAAGGTTTGGTTTCCAGGTTTCATGCATTGGACAATCGACTTAATTCTCAGATGGAAAATATTGACGTAGAGCTGGCGGCCTCGGTTGCTGCGATCAATAGTTTGTCTCAAGGTTTGGCCGAATTGAATCAGTCTATTGCTGTTGCAATTGGTGCAGGGCAGGGTGATTTACCCAACAATTTATTAGATGCTCGGGATGAAGCTTTACGAGAGCTATCTGAATACGTAAACGTAGCAGTTTTTCCTACAGGAGCAGATGGTCAGGTCAACGTATTTGTGGGAAATGGTCAGCCTCTTGTTTTAGGAAGCTCTTCAAATCAGTTGGATGTGACTTTAAACCCTAGTGACACTGAACGAAAAGAAATTGTTATGCAGGTTAATGGTCGCTCTCAGATAATTAGTAATGAGCTGACCGGCGGAAAAGTAGGTGGGCTTCTAGACTTTAGAGACAATGAACTTACAACAGCAGTTAATAGTCTCGGTCGTATAGCTATGGTTTTGTCAGACACCGTCAACAAGCAGCATGGCTTGGGTATGGATCTGGAAGATAATTTAGGCGGCCTATTCTTTAGGGATGTTAATGAGGAAGTGTTGGCACGAAGCCGCGTTCTGGGAAATAGTACCAATGCTGAACCTCAAGATCATAGTATGCAGGTTAACATCATTGATGCGACCGAGTTGACAACCAACGATTACGACCTGAAATTTGAAGGTCCATCGAGCAACGATTATACCCTGTTCATCGCAGGTACAAATAATGTTGTGACCAAAGGGATACTACCTGGAATTTTTCCGGCTAGTGTTGAAGTCGATGGTTTTCAGCTGCAGTTTAATTCCGGCACATTCAAGGTTGGTGATCGTTTTGTTATTAAACCCACAAAAAATGGTGCAGAGGATATAGGCGCAGAAATTGACAGGGTTGAAGCGATTTCTTTCGCCGCCCCAGTTCGTGCGGATGCTAACCTGGGTAATACCGGTAATGCGAATATTAGCCTTGGGACCATGCTTGATGTAGAGAGCCCGCTGACTAACGCAACCTTGCCAATCTTTGATACCGAAGGGCAGTTATCTCCACCCTTGGAAATTGAGTTTATTACTGATACCCGCTTTCAAGTATTGAATGTGTCTGACCCGGCTAACCCGATACCGCTTACACCAGCGATGAATAACCTATTGTACAACCCAGGTATTACTAATACGATTTTCACCTCTGACCCGGGAGAGATGCGAGTTTCGGCATTGGGAAGTGATACGTTCCAGGTTGGAACGCCAGCGGCGAGTACTGGCACTTTGGTAAATGGCTTTGGTGCTCAAAACTTAACTATCTTGAACCGCGATACTGAGACGGGTGTCGTTAGCTCGCAGGTACTAGGAATAACCGCGAACAGCTCTGCAAAGGAGATCGCTGATAGTTTACAGGCCGTTCAAGGAATTCAGGCAAATGCTTATACCCAGGTTCGTTTGGATAATTTTGTTGATGCGGCCAATGGTACGGACCTGGGCTTCGTCATTAATGGCGAAACCATTACCATTCCGGTAGGTAGTATTTCGACTCAAGATGACCTGGCTAGTTTGATTAATGAAAACACGACTTTGCAGGATTTGGATATCTATGCTGTAAGTGATGGCAATGACGTTGAAATTCATGCCAGTAACGGTATTGATATTGTTGTGTCGGTCACTGGTGCAGCAGGTGACAGTGTCAATGTCAGTGCTGTGGATCCTTATAACCCGGGCGCATTTTCAGCGGATACAGAAACGGTGATAGCGGGAAATGGTGTTTCTGTCGGTGGCGCGGTTGACGTAACACTTGCGGATGGCATCAGCTTTACCTCTGACGTCGATAGTGTTTTTGAACGGGCACCCGTAGGGCAGTCAACTTACCTCGGGTTTCAGTTCGAGATTAAAGGCCAAGCTGAGGCGGGTGATAGTTTCAGAATAGATTACAACACAGGTGGTGTCTCGGATAACCGCAATGCTTTAGCCATGGCTGGGTTGGAAAGTGCAGGGACGGTTCAAGGTGGTGTGATTAGCTATGGTGAAGCCTATTCACAGATTATTGAAGAAATTGGCACAGTAACAAATCGGGCACGTCTGGAAGCTGATTCTGCGAAAGCCTTATTGGTTCAGTCTGAAAATAATAGAGAGTCTATTTCTGGTGTTAACCTGGATGAAGAGGCAGGTAAGCTGGTGCAGTTTCAGTCTGCTTATAACGCTTCGGCACAAGTTGTTTCGGTCGCCAGAGAGCTTTTTGATACGCTATTGAATGCCTTTAGATAGAGTTTAATTGAAGATAGAGTTGGGAAAAACAGGGGTGGTCTAAGTACCATCAAGTGACGCTTATGAGAATATCAACGCAGCAGCTTTTCAACCGTGGTCTGGAAGCGATTCAGGATGTTCAGTCTGATCAGCAAAAGACACAGTTACAAATATCAACGGGCAAGAAAGTCTTAACGCCCGCCGATGACCCGGTTGCTTCAACGCGAATTTTAGAGCTGAATCAGGAGCTGGAACTAAACTCTCAGTTTCAACGGAATATTGAACTGGCTCGTGGTCATTTAAACTTGCAAGACGACTTACTTGGTAGTATCAACTCAGTTGTCCAGCGTATTCGTGAATTGACGGTGACCGCAGGGAACGGTGTTCTAAACAAAAGTGATTTATCGGCGATTTCAACCGAGGTGAAGGAACGCTTGTCGCAACTTGCGGGTTTGATGAACTCACAAGATGCCAGCGGTGAATATTTATTTAGTGGCTTTCAGGGTGGTACGGAGCCCTTTCAGCAGAATGTTTCGGGTACTTACGTTTATCAAGGAGATGAGGGGAGACGTTTTGTTCAGGTCGAGCCAAATGTTACAATTGCTTCATCTGAAAATGGCAAACAAATATTTCAAGATATTGCTGTTGATAAAAATACCTTCTATACCGCTGCAAACCCTCATAACCAAGCTGTACCAGAAGCCAGAATCACGACGGGGCAAGTGATAGATCAAGAGCTTTATGACCAGTTTTATCCTGGTGATATGATAGTGACTTTCACCTCGCCTTCAGAGTTTAACGTGACTGACAAAGCGACGGGTAGATCTTATCTGGCCAATCAGGCTTATTCACAGAATGATCCGATTGTCGTCAATGGCGTTCAATTTGAGATAACCGGCACGCCTACTGCGGGTGATAGCTTCTTTATCGAATCAACTGAAAAGCAGGGCGTTCTGTCAACGATTGAGAAGTTTATCTATACCTTGGATAACTTTACTGCCACAGAAGAAGGTCGAGCGACTTTTGATGCGAACCTGGAAAGTGCCTTGATAAACCTGGATAGCGCTGAAACCTCTATTCTAGAAGCTCGAAGCCAGATTGGTGCACGTCTGAACACTGTTGAAACAACAGAGGAACAGCTTAAGGATGTGGAGCTTCTAACAGAGCAAACTCTGAGCGACCTAGAATCGGTTGACTATGCGGAAGCAGTCAGTTTGTTGTCTTTGCAGCAGTTCACTCTGGAAGCTGCCTACTCTTCTTACTCCCAGGTGTCCTCGCTTTCCTTATTTGATCGCTTATAAGGCTGTGGCCTTTAAGCTTTCTTCTTTGACGCTTTGCTCCAGATGAGCGATGCAAGCCTGTAAGGTTCGGCTTATCTGAGTTTGATCCCTAATCATGGCTAGTTTTGGCCAGGTGCAGCGTTCACCCATTTTCAAGATATAGTCTCTTTCTGAAGGGCTGGGGTTCTTCATGAACTTAGCATACCAGGAAGGCGGAAATTCAGGGTGGATATTGATATCGCCCAAATAGTCCTGATCAAGCATCAAGGAGGCGTGATTTAGCCACGAGCTCCAAGCTTGGGAGTGAAATCGACGCTTGCCCAATTTAAGTAGCGCCTTGCCTTGAGAGAAGCTACTGCTGACCAATAGGTCGGCAAGGAAGGCTGCAAAACCATCTTCCTGACGTTGAGAGACAAAAGGCACAATATGTGGGTTGGCCTGGCTGACTATAAAGTAGTTTGCATTGTGAAGTCGGCTCATTCTTTGTCTTGGAATATCGGTAGCAAAAGAGCCGTCATACCAAAGCTCTCCTTTCAGGTAGGTTTGCTTTTCCCCGCGGGCATTCTTCTCGTAGAGCTGGCAAGGAGGAAATAAGCCAGGGACAGAGCAAGATGCTTGCGCTGCGGATGCGACAAAAACACTTGGTGCAGTTTGGTAGTTCAGAATTCTTGGCTTTTGGCCTGTTCGGGCAGGTGAAATTGTAATGCTTACGTTTCGGCCGGTTTTTTTAAAGGCTTCTTCAAAAGTCATTAATCCGACGTTGTGTTCAACGCAGCTGCGCAGTTGCTCTGGGTCGAGTAATGATTGCTGTTGCCAAATACCTTTAAGCGGTAAACGCTTCAAAGGGCTGTAGTTACTTTCCTCGGGCTTACCTAGAAGAGTAAGTACTTCCTTATTTGTGTGAGTAGCCAGCATGCCCGCCGTGATTGCTCCCATACTGCTACCAGATATGATGGAGGGGAGGAGCTTGTGATTGATGAGTGTTGCGACCACGCCTATATGATAAATACCGAAGGTTCCACCGCCACTTAGCATTAAGGCAGGGCGACCAAAATTATGCTCGGCCTGTTTGAACTGGGCGAGCTTGTCTTTTGTCGAGATGCTATCGATCTCAGATTCGCAGAGTATCTTTAACGCTTTATCGATCAACTTTAAGTAATTGCTAACGAGGGTCTTGGTTCCTGTGTAGGCGGGTTGATAGAGCTTGGGTTTACTGAGTTCCGCGGTGGTTCGATACAGGCTTTCCTGAATATAGGGAATCAGCTTCAAATAATCTTTATTTTCTAGCAGTTCAGAAATTGTTTGATAATGTCCCTGCAGCACTTTGTATGGGTAGTGTTTAGACTCGGGTTTTTTTTGCCAGTCATAACTGCCGTTAAGCTTATCGGCTTTCGAGGCAGCGGTGAGCCATTGCTCATAAGTTTGTGCCTCGCTCATAGTTTGCTGCAATTTGCTTATATCTGACATTTTTGTGTTTACGCTTGTAAGCTAAAAAAATATATTTGCCTATCGCATAATCAATGTCAAACGCTTATTCCTGAGCATTGATGTAAATCAATAGGCTTTTAACGCTGATAATTTAGGGGTAGGATGCTTGTGAATAATTATCATTAATAGGGAGAGACTCGTGTCTGATATCTATCAGTTCAGTGCTAATAATATTAAAGGAGAGGAAGTTCCTCTTAAAGCGTATCAGGGGAAGTTGCTGATAATCGTCAATACGGCAAGTAAATGCGGATTTACGCCTCAGCTCAAGGGGCTTGAGGAGCTGTATTTGGAGTATAGCGAGAAAGGGCTAGAGATCTTAGGCTTTCCATGCAATCAGTTTCTAAAGCAAGACCCAGGAACAGATAGTGAGATTAGCGAGTTTTGTTCTTTGAACTATGGGGTTACGTTTCCAATGTTCTCCAAAATAGAAGTAAACGGCGATAATACTCATCCCTTGTATAAATACTTAAAATCAGAAGCGAAGGGCTTGATGGGCTCTGAAAAGATAAAATGGAATTTTACCAAGTTTTTGGTCGATCAACAGGGCAAGGTTGTTAAACGCTATGCGCCCAATACCGAGCCGAAAGACATGGTGAAAGATATCGATGCAGCGTTGGCGCCTTAGCCTAGTAGTTTCTTTATCGCAGGAAGCAGGCGGTCTTTGGTAATGGGTTTGATGATCCAGCCATTCGCGCCTGCTGCTCTGCCTGCAGCTTTTTTCTCTGCTTTATTCTCGGTGCTAACAATGAGTACAGGAACACCCTTGTAAGCGGGGAGTGCTCTAATAGCTGCAGTGAGTTGTATGCCATCGAGTTTTGGCATATATAAGTCGCTCAGTACCAGGTCAAATCGTTCTGCTTTGGCTGCATTTAATGCGGCTTCGCCATCGACCGCTAGCGTCAGTTCGTGTGGCTCGTCTTGAAGAATGACTTTAAACATGTTGCGCATTACTAATTGATCATCGGCGATCAGGATTTTGGCCATATGTTTCTTGTACCTATTCTTTAATGAATGAGAGTCTCTTACTTCACTTTAGTATAGCCAAATGTGCTGGAATATCTTGTCTCTTAGGTCTTACTCGTTAGATTTCTGATGCGTATCACTTAAGGGGCAATTTGTCGGGTGATGGTTTCTATATGTGCGAGCAAGGCGCTATAAAAATCTCGCTTAAAAACATCTAAAGGCGGAGACTCAATAACCTCGGCAATTGCACCGACAGGGTGAGTCATATGCCAAACGCCGATCAATGCTTGCTGAACTTGCATGAGTAGGGTGAGCGCTTGCGCTTGAGGCAAGTCTTGCTCTGCTTGTTGCGCTAGTAACTGAGCAAACTTATGCATCAAATGGAGTAAGGTCTTTTTGAATTGCAGTGCTTCCTCTACGGTAAGATTACGCTCTAGGATTGTGTGTAAAATTGCACTCAATTTACAATAGATAGGGTTGGCAATTAAGGTGTCCGTGATTAGAGTTGCCAGGGGCAGCTTATTTGGCATCTCTCGAGCCGAGTGAATTAATTCTTCAAGGGTTTCTACAAACAACGCGAGGAACAAAGTCTCTTTATTTCTAAAGTAGCGATATAAAGCGGCCTTAGTAATACCCACATCTGCAGCAATCACATTCAGGTTAAGGTCTTCGTAGGCAAGATCAGAAAATCGTTTTCGTGTAGCATCGAGAATTTGCTGTTTTCTGAGAGCTTTTTGTTCCGGATTATTCGCGCGTTGTTTGATTAAACACATTTTAGGCTTGTAACCATCCTGCAAGTTTTCGTGTGACTGAACGTGGGGATAGTTTACCAGACCAAACACCAAAAATATTCTTCCAGCCAGTGATAACAATGGCGCGGTCTTTTTTCTTGAGCGATTTCCTGACAACAGCTTCTGCTGTCATGGCACCTGCTTTGAATAGTTTTGTGTTAGTCATATTAGCTTCTGATGCAAACTCAGATGCGGTTGCACCTGGGCAAAGTGTGCTGACGGCAATACCTTGGCCCTTAAGCTCTTCATATAGTGCTTCAGAGAAGGACAGCACAAAAGCCTTGGTCGCGTAGTATATAGCCATGTTAGGTCCCGCTTGAAAGGCAGCGGTTGAGGCAACGTTAATGATAAAGCTATTACTCTGTTGTGATAGCTTGGGGATGAGTCGGTGCGTTAGATCTACCAGGCTGGTGACGTTGAGCTGAATCATTTGTAACTGACGATCCAGTGACAGTTCAGTGAATGCACCGCGGTCTCCAAAGCCTGCATTGTTGATTAGGCCGTTTAGCGCCCAACCTTCGTTGATTATTTTGCTAGCTAGCGTTTCGGCACCGTTTGAGTCAGACAAATCAGCAGCGATGATTTGTGTCGAGATTTTATATTGGCTTTCCAGCTTACTGGCTAGCGCTTGAAGGCGCTCTTCTCTGCGGGCGGTCAGAATCAGGTTGTGACCTTGAGCGGCTAATTGTTCTGCGAATACTTCGCCAATTCCGGCGCTTGCACCGGTTATCAAGATGTAGTTCATTGTGTGTTCCTTTATTATTTGAAGTTAAGTTACTCTGGGTTACTTAATATAGAAGAATGAGTTCTTGATGTAAATAACCTAGGGTAACTTAATTGGCATGCGAAATTAATAGGGCGCTAGGGCTTGTAAATCTAGGGGTAAAGTACTTCTACACCGTATTGAAGGACTGCTTGGGTATTAAGTGCTGAGTTACTTGTATTGTGTTGATAAATGGTTCCACCAATATTTACGCTGTGAGAACTGGTGCTTAGCTGAAAGTTTTCAGTTTGATCATAACCATTATATAGCGTCGGTTCGAAGCTTAGAGAAGCCGCGCTTTCGCTATTTGTGACTGATTCACTTAGTTTTACCGAGATGGCTTGTGCGGCACGCCCGCTAATATCTAGCTGAGGTGTATCGACGGATGGCTCAAGGCAAGCGTTACCTTGTAGAGACCCGCTTTTAGGGTCGATGGTGCATTGGCTGTTATCGAGCTTTTTAACTGGCATCGACAAGGTTTGTTGAGTGCTGCCGATAGCGCTGACCGATGCTGGGTCGACTAGGGTCAACTTCACTTTTGCCTTAAAAGATTCAGCTTGTGCGCTTACTGAAAACGTAAAGCATGAAAGCAGTACTAATGCTAAGGGTGCTTTTCTCAAGCCGGTCTGCCTCCACTTTTTATCGCTGATTAAGTCCTGAATACCACTCAAGTATAGTAGCTAGTGCTAAGGCAGCAATGCTTAAAATGTGAAAAAGTGAAAAATATTTATTTCTTGCGCAAATGAAAAAGCTGGGCTATGTGATCGTGGCTTGTGTGGTTAACATGTTGAAAAGTAAGAGTTTATTTTTTTGTTTGAGATGTGTGGGAGGAAGGTAAATGATACCTTCATCGCCTGAAGTCTTGAGCTCTATAGTTGGTGTTACGCTGAGGTTTTTACTTTGAAGGTAGTCAGGATCTATTTTAAGTAAGTAGCTACCTGGTAGGACGTTTTCGAATATGTAAACACCATCGTACTCGGTTCGGGTTTGCTGTATCAGTGAGTCATCGAGTGTAAAAAGAGAGACAGGAATACCTGCTTTCGGTATAAGTTTACCATTGTTTTCAAGCAGCACTTCTCCTTCGAGTTCCATCGCAGTTTGGAAGCCGATACTGATCTCGTTGAGCTTGCCCGAGTGAGAATAGAGCGTGAAATGCTCCTTCTGTGGCTTCAGAAACGGGTCTTCAATTTTTCGGGAATTGATACTGATCGTTTGCATTTGAAGATCAGGAACCCCCCATAAAGAGACATAACCTTCTTCGTTTGTGGCGCTGTTTCTCCAGCTGTTCTTTCCTTTAAAATGTATATTTGGAAGAGGGCTGTCCTGTTCATCAAACCTACCGTTATTGTTGTGATCCAAATATGTGTGTGCGAGCACGCTGGCACTAGAGGCCACACTTTCAGGACTAAGGTAGAGGCTATTA
>NZ_LWGG01000999.1:0-996 GCF_001635365.1 Oleiphilus sp. HI0128
TAGTCTCAGGTCAAAAGCTTAGGTTTCGCCTGCGGCTACACAACGTGGTGTTGCGCTAGTTAGGTGTTCTAAAAAATCTAACCAGTTCATCAAACATCACTCCGGCCACAAAAACACGTGGCCTGCGTTGGACGCACGATAGAGCCGTGCGCCGTTTATAAAAGCGTTAAATGTTTTTTTGCCTTTAGGTTTAAGGCTCAATATTCGGCAAGGAGTGCTCAGTTCTAATCAAGCATTCCACCGTTTAAAATTTTAGGGTGTGTGGCACGGTTTCCAACTGTTCCGTTCTGCTGTTTAAGTTTCTCAGGTACATTTTAATTTGTAGAGGCTTCGTCGGTGGTGTGCTCCTAGGGAATCCGGTAAAGTCGCCATCTATGGTGTTTTTGTCTCAAGGCAAGCACTTAGGTTTTAACGTGGTGTTTGGTTTAGTTGGGTGTTCTAAAACATCTAACCAGTTCATCAAACATCACTCCGGCCACAAAGAGACGTGGCCTGCGTTGGACGCACGATAGAGCTGTGCGCCGTTTATAAAAGCGTTAACTTTCCAGGAAGAGTATGAAGTTCGATCAGCCATTGAGGGCAATCAACAACAAACTGCCCAATAAGAAGCCTTCATACTATCTGAAGCTCTTAGTAGTGGTTGTCGTAAGCGCTATTTTGGTTTCAACTTTATTAATTGCCGCAGGTGTCAACGAGCGCATAAGCGGTAATGTAGGTGGTCTCATTGCGTTCCTGATTGTGCCGTGTTTTTTTGGGTATATGTTGGCGCATTTATACAACGTTGAACGCAAAGCATCGGATTCAGTAAACGTGTACCTGCCTCAACTCACAAGCTCAGAGTCTTTTAACAAAATTAGTGACGGCTTTAGTTCTTTTACGCGCTTTCTGTTAGTAATTTATGCATACTTATTACTAGTTCTAATTATTGCGTTACCGGTCATGGGAGTACTCAGTGCACTTGCAAGTTAACAAGGCAATCTTGCGGAACTCCGTGTG
>NZ_LWGG01001000.1:0-1231 GCF_001635365.1 Oleiphilus sp. HI0128
AATTCTTACCTGAACTGTCAACGAAACCACCCATCAAAGTGACCCGATTACGCTGAGCAAAAAACTAATTTTTAGAACACTGAACCTTGATGATAACCTGACTTTATAAGAAGGCCATCTTTGCACAAAACTAAGAAAACCGCGTACAAGTGTTTGGTACTTTTGCGCATATAACGCCGCCATTTGCGGTCGAAGTTTGATGGCGACTTTTATGCGTTTCTTTGCATAAAAGGTGACAGAAAACGAGATCCGCAAGATGGCCTTGTTACATGCACTTTGCTATACTTCGTTTTACTATGTATTACATATTAAGCAAATAGGTATCAAATATGAAGACAGAAATGCTAAGTACACGCATAGACCATGACACAAAGCTAGCATTTACTAATGTATGTGACGATATGGGTCTAAGCACCTCGCAAGCCTTAAAGCTATTTGCCAAAGCTGTTATTAATTATGGTGGAATACCTTTTGAACTTAAAGCAAAAACACCAAATACTTTGACAGCAAATGCAATTGAAGAGCTAGAGTCTGGAAATGGCACTAAAGCTGGAACTATTGAAGAGCTTTTTAACCATTTAGACATTGGTGGCTTGAAATAATGCTCACACTTGAATACGCAACGCAATTTAAAAAAGATTTTAAGAAAATTGCGAAACTGCCCATTCCTGATGTAGTTGAAGTTGGGCACGTGATTAAACTATTACAGCTTGGGGAAACTTTGCCAGATAAATATGTTGATCATATGTTGTCGGGTAATTGGCAAGGTTACCGTGATTGTCATGTTAAGCCAGACTTGCTTTTAATATATAAAGCAGATAATAACTCTTTAAAACTTGCAAGGATTGGAACTCATAGTGAGCTATTTCGCTAGCATGTAACGCTTTTATAAACGGCGCACGGCTCTATCGTGCGTCCAACGCAGGCCACGTGTTTTTGTGGCCGGAGTGATGTTTGATGAACTGGTTAGATGTTTTAGAACACCCAACTACACCAAACACCACGTTAAAACCTTTGTACTGGCCCAGAGACAAAAACACCCTAGATGGCGACTTTACCGGACTCCCTAGGAACACACCACCGACGAAGCCTCTACAAATTCAAATGTGCCTGAGAAACTTAAACAGCAGAGCGGAACAGTGGGAAAACGTGCCACCTACCCTAAAACTTTAAACGGAGGAATACATGATAAGAAACGAGCATTCCCTGCC
This sequence comes from Oleiphilus sp. HI0128, assembly GCF_001635365.1. Lineage (NCBI taxonomy): Bacteria > Pseudomonadati > Pseudomonadota > Gammaproteobacteria > Oceanospirillales > Oleiphilaceae > Oleiphilus > Oleiphilus sp. HI0128. The sequence continues at coordinate 1,212 of NZ_LWGG01001000.1, forward strand.
GAATATTGAGCCCTAAACCT
>NZ_LWGG01001001.1:0-969 GCF_001635365.1 Oleiphilus sp. HI0128
ATTTAAGGGGGTCAGCATTGAAATGGACTTGCATGTCCTGGCCTACAATCTTAGACGAATGATCACAATTTTTGGTGTCAGCGGCTTAATCAAAGCTTTGATGACCAATGCATCCTAGGCTTAATCTGATTGCAGCTTCCTGTTGAGGCGCTATTTGGCTTGTATGAGCGGACTATTCTAAAAAGGCTGGTAATCACAAAAATCAAACATCGGCGCCAGATACATGACTGTAGCCCTGTGCTGTTTGTTGTGAACGAAATAAAGCTAGATCTATTTGAAATACGAGTTTTCACACAGCCTGAGCACAAAGCGCTACCTTTTTGAACACTACCGTCTATCTTCTTCACAGAGCGGACCTCATGTTAGTGGAGTTGTTTTCCTAGGTCATAAACAGAGGTAATATTGTAAAGTCTAAGGATTTTTAACGGTGCTGGATAAAATCATCAAGAATATTCAATACGCTATCTGATAAGCCAATAAGTTCTTCAACAGCTCCCTGTAGAGATAATGGTTCAGCGCCTGCTCGTGCAAGCTTATAGATCTCTATACCCTTCGCGTGTACTTTCGGATGAACATCTTCATATAGGTCTTTGAAGCGTTTTTTGGAACTTAGCGACTGGCCCTTATCTGACATTAGATACTTCCCAAGACGACATTGGGTATGATCTTTTAGCTCACTCTCTTGTACGCTGTTTTGTCCAAATAATGCAAAACGGATGTAAACGTAAGGCGAAGCGCACATATCCAAGAATCTAATGATTTAGTATGACATTCCATGGCAGCAGATCTTCCATTTCTGCTTGCTGATCTCTTTTACTAAGTGCTTTCAATAGATAATGAAGATAATCGAATGGCACAAGGTCATTTGCCTTTGCCGTTTCAACAATACTGTAAAGTACACTGCTGGCATGGGCACCACTAGTGGTGTTTGAGAATAACCAGTTTTTTCGCCCTATCACGAAGGGTTTG
>NZ_LWGG01001002.1:0-1127 GCF_001635365.1 Oleiphilus sp. HI0128
GAACCCCCGTTAATGCATGATAAAAAATTGCGCCAAGCGAAAAAATATCAGATAACTCGTCCTTTCGATCATCAGCATCTCCATACCAGTTACCATCTCGCTCTTTGACACGATAATGCTCATCCAAACCAAAGTCTGTCAATTTAACCTGGAAATCTGAAGTCAACAAAACATTGCTAGGACGCAAATTGCCATGGCAAACCCTATTTTGATGCGCAAACGCCAAACCTCTACAAATTTGAACCGCCGTATTCAAAAACATCTGCATTCCCATAGGTTCAATCAAGCGGTCCTGCAGACTGCCACCCGAGACATATTCCATAACAACAATGAATACACTATCGTTCTTGGATGTTCCTAGAATATTAACCAGATTCGGATGCTTCAAACTGTGAAGCATTTTTGCCTCACGATACCCCGTAAAAGTAGAGGTACGCTTCTTAATTACCAGAAGCTTGTGAGAGGACTTATCTTCATACAAATAAACCGCGCCAAATTTGTCTTCCTGCATAACATCAAGTAAGCCAAATTTTTGCTGAATAGAGGCTAAGCCTTCTCCTGCCCGATTCACTTGTTCCTCAGCAATATGCTGACCTTTCATCGCCAAAAGCAACTGAGTCCGGACCTGCTCTACAGACTGAGGACGTTCAGCAGGGTCAACAGCAAGACACTGATGAATAAGGTTTTCAAGGGCTGGAGTTATATTGGCATCAATCTGAGCCATTGGAGGCGCATTGGGTAGTGGCAAGGTACTGGTGAATAATTCATACATCACCACTCCCAGCGAATAAACGTCACTCAAAGTAGAGGTAAAGGCGATGCCTTTGTGCTGCTCAGGAGCCATATAGGCTTCTGTTCCCATGATTAAGCGCGTTTCATCAGGGTTCATATCTTTATCGGCTTCAAAAAAAGAAGCGATACCGAAATCTAAAAGACGCGCAAAGCCCTCTCTATCGATGATGACATTTGCCGGTTTGATATCTCGATGAATAACATCAAATTTATGCGCATAGGCGATTCCTTTACACATTTGAATAGCGATATCGACTTTTTGGTTAAAATCAAACTTCCGCTCAGTAATCGCGTCCGCTAAGTTTATGCCCTCAACGAATTCCATCACGAATACA
>NZ_LWGG01001003.1:0-673 GCF_001635365.1 Oleiphilus sp. HI0128
CCGGCAAGTACGTGGTTGCTTCTCCCCTATACAAACAGCACTTTGACCTTAAGACAGGCGAATGCCTTGAGGAAGAAGACAAATCTGTAACTGTTTACCCAGTTAAACTCGAAGGCGATTCGGTCTTGCTAGCCTAGGCAGCAAGCAAAAAAGTTCTATCAAGCGGGGTGTGTTGGCTGGACTCACGAGGTCGTAAAACAGTCTTCCCACCCCATACATTCTTTCCCTTGTATGTCGCAAGGTTTAGCCCCGAAAGGGGCTTCTTTTTTAACCCCCATCATAAACTTGCTGAAATCAGTGCAATCGTTCAATATGCGCTTTTAACCAAAGCCAACACTTACAAATAGCAGCTGTTTCAGACCTTAGATGCGCACACCTATATTCAATTACCCAATAATCTGGCTCAAAGCTTTTCTGGCAAGCCTGGTTATTTTCTCCTGCTCTACAAAGGTGTGGAGCGAAAGCGCCAATATCGCGGTTGCCTCTAACTTTATCTCCACCGCCAAAGTTTTAATTAAAAACTTTGAGAGTGAAAGCAAGCACAAGATCCATGCCTCCTATGGATCGTCGGGTAAGTTGGTCGCACAAATTACTCACGGCGCTCCTTTCGAGCTATTCTTGTCGGCCGATCAAAAGTCACCACACTTCCTCAGCGCTAAGCACCTTACCCTAC
>NZ_LWGG01001004.1:0-828 GCF_001635365.1 Oleiphilus sp. HI0128
TTTATCTTCACCCATGCGATGTAATTCATGACCGCAGTCATCACAGCTTTTGTCTTCGTCTGCCAGGTCGTGAATGATGACGTCGCGTGGTAAGTCTTTGGGTAAAGGTTTACGAACAGGTTTCTTGCGTTCGTAGGTGATGGACTCTTTTTCGGCTTCAGTCGGTTCCGCTTCAGACTCATCTGCTAATTGCTCAAGTTCATTGAATAGCTCGCCCTGACCCGGGTAGCCTTCAGTGCTTTTACCAAATTGTTTATGCTGAGCTAAACGAAACTGCTCAGTAAGATAAGCGATAGTCTCATCTCTTTCTGCGAGAAGTTTCTTCAGTAAAATAGGGTCGTCAGGGAGTGATTCGATGTCTGTTTTCATGCGTGCATTTTAACAAAAAACACGCTAACTTGCTGTTTTTATTTATACTATTTACCTGATTTTATTACATAATATTTTGATAATCGACAGCTTGATGACCGATGACATCATAGCCTTCCAGCAACCAAGACAACTGCTGTTCATTCAATTCTAAACATGCTTCATCAATACGGCTTGGCCATTTGAATTTATCTTTTTCAAGCCGTTTATACCACAAGGCAAAGCCGGTTTTATCCCAATAAAGTATCTTCAATTTATCTTTGGCTTTGTTGCAGAAAATGAACAAGGCACCGCTCATGACGGGAAGATTTATCTCCGACTCAATGATCACAGATAAACCATTAATCGATTTTCTGAAATCGACAAACTGCCGGTGAAGATAAATGCGGGAAGGCTGAACAAACATCTTCATGATAAACCCTTTATCACTCTGACTAAAAAGTCAGGTGATATCGAATC
>NZ_LWGG01001005.1:0-4077 GCF_001635365.1 Oleiphilus sp. HI0128
ATACACAACTTTTGAACATTTAACATTCAAATAGTACACAACATAAGCACGTTTAAATCGATAAAAATAGAGGCAAACAAATGAACTGCGCGGCGAAAATTTCTACTCACGATACATCTATTGAAGAACGATTAACTATGCTTATGTTGTGTACTATTTGAATGTTTAATGTTCAAAAGTTGTGTATTTTATTACGTAATAGACTTATTGCTCACAAAAGTGATTTGTACTCATCATTTAGTTGAGCATGGTTGATGGTGACAATATTAGGTCGGATGCCTTTTCAGCAATCGCTATTACAGGTGCATTGGTATTGCCGCTTATTAAAGTGGGCATGATCGATGCGTCGACTACTCGTAGCTTTGAGATGCCATGAACACGCAACTGGTCGTCAACGACAGACATATCGTCATTACCCATTTTGCAGGTACCCACGGGGTGATAAACCAGACCTAAACGATCTTTGCACGCTTGCAGAATGTCTGCATCGGAGGTGATATCAGCTCCTGGGTGAACTTCGTCGCCACGATGATCATCAAAAGCTTCAGATGCTAGGATTTTTCGCGCGACCCGAATGCCGTCAACCAAAACTTTTTGATCTTTTTCTTGAGAGAGGAAGTTAAAATCGATTTTGATTCGATCGCGAGGGTCTAAAGACTTTAAGCTTAGTTGACCACGACTTTCCGGTCTGAGTACGCACACATGTAGGGAGTAACCATGTTGCGAAAGTAAACCAAGATCTCTGCCGCAATCATCAAAAAGAAGTGGTACGAAGTGCAGCTGAATATCAGGAACCTCAACAGAAGGACCAGATTTCAAGAAGCCGCCAGATTGGGTTATCGAATTAGCAAGATTACCTTTTTTAGCAGTAAAGTAATTAAAAGCATCTGGCAAGGCTTTTAATAACCCGGATGGCGTAATAGAAAATCCGTCTTTTTTCTTGCTTTTTACCAATACACAAGCATCAACATGTTCTTGAAGGTTTTTTCCTACTCCTGGAAGATCATGAACGACAGCTATACCTACTTTCTCGAGCTCCTTCTTATCACCGATCCCGGACAGCATGAGAGTTTGTGGTGTGTTAAACGCACCACCACACAAAATAACTTCTTTTTTAGCATGAGCGGTATACTCTTTTTCTCGTTGCGAATAGACCACACCTTTGGCCTCTTTATCTTCGAGAATAATTCGATTAACTAAGGCTTCACATTGTATGTGCAGATTTTTTCGAGTACGAGCAGGCTTTAAATAGGCCCGTGAGACACCGCACCTTTCGCCATTCTTGATTGTAAACTGATAATAGCCCACACCTTCAAATTGAGGCCCATTGAAATCGTCATTTAAAGGGTATCCCGCTTGCTCAGAACCTTTTAGGAAGCACTCATTCAAGGGGTAAGTATTTTGTGTGTTTGAGACATAAAGAGGACCTTGGCTGCCGTGGTAGTCATTGCATCCTCGCTCATTTGTTTCGGCTTTTTTAAAATAGGGCAACATTGAATCGAATTTCCAGCCCTTATTTCCTTGGGCTTCCCAGTGATCATAATCAGATTTATCGCCTCGAACATAGACCATTGCGTTGATGGCGCTACTTCCGCCTAAGGTTTTTCCTCTGGGGCAGAACATTGGTTGCCCCTTACGAATGTCGGCAACGGCTTCAGACTCATAGCCCCAGTTATATTTTTTACTATACATAAAGTAAGCAAAAGCTCCGGGTATTTTAATCATTGGACTTTTGTCTTCAGGTCCGGCTTCAAGTACCAGCACCGAGTTCTTTTCATTCTCGCTTAAGCGATTCGCAAGCACACTGCCCGCCGAACCGGCGCCAACAATGATGTAGTCGTATATTAGTTCTGACATCTTGTCACCCAATCTAGAGTCAATATGGTTATCATGAGGGTGATGTTAACTGAGTGCTCAGCACCTAAGAATGGCGGGAGTTGCCAAGGACAGGTCAATAAGTGTCAATAACGATAAACTTCCTTACCCTTCTCGATACTGTGATGGCGCGCAGCCAAACCAGCGTTTGAAACTGCGCCCAAAATTCGACACATCTTCGTAACCAAGCTGTAAAGCGATCACATCTATCTTTTGATCTGTTTTCTTCAGCAAGTATTGAGCATTTTTTTTCTTGGCGTCTTCCATTAGAAGTTTGAAAGTCTTACCTTCTTGCTTCAGTTTTCTGATTAAGGTGCTCTTGGACATATAAAGCGTCTTGGCGGTTTGCTCGAGTGATAGTTCAAACTGAACACTCGAAAGAATTAGTTCATTCACTTTGTCTGATAATGTGCGTGATTCCAGTAAACGATTAAGCTCATTCTTACATTGTTGAGCGGCCATTTCGGCAGTAACCGGATCTGCTGAAACGCAGGTGATCGCCTTCCACTCCAATGGCATACCATATCGCAAAACTCCGTCTGAATAACGAATGCGCTTCGGCAAACACGATCCATATAAGTCACTCCAGTCAGGCTCTTCGAAAGGCAGCTCCAGAACGCATTCTTCTACTTTTGAGCCAATAGCAAATTTGATAATGTTGAAAACCAGCGCAGCAATCGTCTCATAAAGAACAACATCAATGTCTCCCCAATCGGCAAGGGGTTTTATACAGAGATAGATGTTCTCTTCATCCTCTTCGATATAGAAGCTGAGAATTTGTGCGCGAATTTTGTAATATTCACAAAGAAATACCAGGCTGTCTTCCAGGTTGGTTGCATGCGACAGGCCATAGCCTACATGGCCATGACTGGACAAGCTGATGTTCCTACCGACAAACAATCCTAACGAACGCGGACACCCCTTTTTCCACATATAGTGAATAAGCTGTTTCAAGGTATCCACTTTAATGAAGGGCTCGCTTTCGTTGTGATCAACCTGTTTCCAGAAAGGTTGTAGATCAATTCCTTGCTCTTCGGCATAGCGCGAGAAATGGTTTAGATAAGTAGCAGACAGAAGTTCAGGGTTCATAGGCTAAATTGATGCTTAGTTTTATCTTTATAAGCTAGCCGCAAGCTAGTTCAAATGCAATGAAAATACACAAAAACTTAGAAGAACTGAACGCCCCTTCCGCGTAAAGCTCCGTTTCCTAGGTCCGGATAGTTTAGGTTCGATAGATCCATACCACTTAGCGTTATAGAGTGCAGGCTAGCTTGTTTTTCTACAGTAGTAATGCCAAAACAAATTTATCTGGATACTAGAATTAAAAGGCGCATCACACTTCAGCGACTAACAGACCTAATGAGTCGAAGATCTAATGAGTCGAAGATCTAATGGTTTTATTTTTTAACAGCGTTGCATGGGCGATTTCTGCTTGGGAGGAAGGATGACAGTTTGAATCTACTGCTGTTTCAGCATCAGCTAATGGCATGCAGTAAGATTAAAGCAGAGCACTAAGATATAAGCAGCTTATTGTCTAAGTTGCGTTTGTCTGGATAACTTGATTATGTCCGCTAATCACCAATTCCCGATATCAATCGACGATTCAGAATCAGTAAGTTTCGGCCAACCTTGAAGCAAGTGCCAAGGTCTGAAATTGGCACATTGCTGACTAAGATTGGGCAGGGCATTTCTAGGCTCTAGTCGAAACCGCTATTTAAGTAGGTCAGATTGCGTGCCGACTTTTTCACCTAATTAAAGAGTTCGTTGATTTAGATATAGGAAGAAAGAAGCCTCTCCTTCTAAACCAAGCGCCCCCACATATCATACTCATCAACCTCTTCGACCTCTACTTTAACCAAGTCACCGACACATAGGTGAGTTGCTCCATCGATGAAGACGTTACCATCTATTTCAGGTGCGTCTGCTGAGCTCCTACCTACCGCGCCTTCTTCAACCACTTCGTCAATGATCACCCATTGCAATGAACCAACCTTTGCTCGCAAACGTTCGGCACTAATCTCAGCCTGCTTTTCCATAAACCTTTTGTGCCTACTCTCCTTCACTTCTTCGGGGACCTGATTCGCCAAGACGTTTGCTGGCGCGCCCTCTACAGGAGAATACGTAAAGCAACCTACACGATCTAACTGGGCCTCTTCTAAAAAGTCCAATAGCTCCTGAAAATCTTGCTCTGTTTCACCCGGA
>NZ_LWGG01001006.1:0-983 GCF_001635365.1 Oleiphilus sp. HI0128
CCGCTTATATGGTATGACACATATATTATGGCTCTGGCTTTGCTAACCCACGATAGGAGGTCAGCACTCTTTTGGGACGTGGGGAGTCATTATGTCTATGTACATACAAGGAAAAGTAGTTAGTCACAATGTTCGAGCTTATTTTTACATTCTTTCAACCTTATGTGGCTTTGTTAGCAATATTTCTAACATTCCCATTCATATTACAATTCTTAAATTCAAAGTACTTAAAGGGTCGATTCAAGCGTTTTGGTATCGTATTATTCTCAACTCTCTTGGTGTTTTCGTATTGGTTGTTAAATATTGCGTTTTTCTCAGAAAGTGATGTGGCAGCTTTGTTACCAAAACCTGAAAATGTTCAAATTGGTCCAGAACATCAAACAACAATAGATACTGTCCATACAGGTTCACAGGTCACTACTTTTGCGCTTGGGTCTGTATTTAGCATTTTTTACTTAGTATTTGTATATTTAACTTGGTTGGTATTCTCACTATTATCGAGGCCTTTCCGTGACAACAGTACATAACCAAGCAATCAAAGATCGCCCACGAAAGGGCCCGTGGGCTGGACTCGCTTTGCTGCGCGCCGCTCGCCCTTTATTGCGGCGTTAGGTTTTTATCACACAGTATCGGATATGAAAATAAAACAATACCAAGTTGATGCCTTTGCAACCCGTGCATTCGAGGGAAACCCGGCGGCAGTATGTCCATTGGATAACTGGCTGAAAGATGAATTGCTTCAAGCCATCGCAGAAGAAAACAATTTATCTGAAACAGCATTTTTCGTGCCCACAGAAACTGGGTTTAATTTAAGATGGTTTAGTCCTGTTAAGGGGGTTGATTTATGTGGGCATGCCACATTGGCAACGGCTCATGTCATCTTTGAAATTCTTGGTCATACTGAACCAACGATTATCTTTGAGACGCGTAGCGGCAACCTTTGCGTGGAAAAGGATGGCAATCAACTAAAAATGGATTTTCCG
>NZ_LWGG01001007.1:0-1271 GCF_001635365.1 Oleiphilus sp. HI0128
AGTAACTCTAATCGCATGGTTCATGCACGGGCAAAAACTTGACCTTTGGGGGTATGTTGGCATGGGTTTAATCGTTGGTGGCGTTGTTGTTCTCAACTTGCTTTCAAAAACCAGTGCACATTAGTCCAGTATGCATCTAACAAGTTGCACCAGTCGGAAAACCTCCGCTCCGCGGCTTTGTGCATTCGCTTCGCTCATTGTTGCACAAAGCCACTACACTACAGTTTCCGCTGTGCAAGGCGTTAGTTGTAAGTAGGGATATGAAACGAGTAGCAATAATACTTAGTATTTTGTGTGTTTTGGTCTACGGAATTTCTTGGTTTTTCGGTACGCCCTATATTCATATACTCATTGGTATTATGGGTATACAACTTTTCATGTCTCTTGCCTCTGTCGGTGAAAACGAAGAAGAATTGGTCGAGTTAAAAGCACAGGGTAGCTGGGTTCGTGAATGGCATGTCTGGGTTCTGCTTGCGTGTATTTTTTCTGGGCTGGTAGTCGCAGAATATTACTATCCAGTACTAGAGAGCTTTGGGGCAAAATGACAACTAACAAGTTTATCAAACATCGTTCCGGCCACAAAAACACGTGGCCTGCACTGGACGCGCAAAAAGACGCGCGCCGTTTATAAAAGCGTTATACGTAAAAATGGAATTTCCAGAATGAACAAGTATGTGAAGTATTGCTTCCTCTCTGTTGTTTTTGCCGCTTCTTTAGTTGTGCTTTTTGCAGCGGGCGTATTCGCTTACATGAAAGTGCAAGAAGCAATGATTACGCGGGTAAACGACCCTGATATAAACCTTAAAACAGTTAATCATTGGCTCAGCGGTGACAAGTTGGTTTTTACCGCAATAGCTGAGAACAACAGCGAACACGAATGGCTCAATGTTTCTGTAAATTTTATCGTTAAAAAATCAGATGGCAGCTTCTTTAAACGGTGCCCATTACTGCTAATAAATAAGCCGTTTTCAAGTGGTAACATCGACATTGAAGCTGTCTGTACAAACATGCCTGCCGGCTTTAGCAATTACACCTATGAGGTCAAGATCTTCGGCGAATACTAAAACGTATAACCAGGCAATCAAAGACGCCCACAAAGGGTCGTGGGCTGGACTCGCTCTGCTGCGCGCCGCTCGCCCTTTATTGCGGCGTTAAATGTTTTTTGGCCTTTAGGTTTAAGGCTCAGTATTCGGCAAGGAATGCACGTTTCTAATCTGGCACCTTTCCGTTTAAATTTTTAGGGTAGGTGGCACGTTTTCCCACTGTTCAGC
>NZ_LWGG01001008.1:0-696 GCF_001635365.1 Oleiphilus sp. HI0128
CCATGAGAAATTCCAATCTATCCTTATTTAATAAATTTGTGTGCCATTTAACATTTATATCTTTGTGCTGTTTTGCGCTAGCAAGTCATGCAAAAGAAATGTATAGCAATACGACTCAAGCGACCATCACAACCAACTTTGGCATTATCGAGCTCGACCTTTTTAAAGACCGCGTTCCCGTAACCGTTGCGAACTTCATCCGTTACGCTAACGAAGGCTTTTATAACAACACTATCTTTCATCGCGTTATTCCCAACTTTATGGTTCAAGGTGGCGGTTTTGATCAAAAAATGAGACGAAAGCCCGTCTCTTCGCCCATTAAGAACGAAGCTAATTCTCTTATTCCTAATTTACGCGGCACTATCGCCATGGCACGAACGAACGACCCGCATTCTGCGACTTCTCAGTTCTTCATAAATGTTAAAGACAATATGCAGCTTAATAAATCCGGGCACAACGCGGGTTATGCCGTATTTGGCAAAGTAACTAAAGGACTCGAAATAGCCGATAAGATATCTAAGGTCGCCACCAAGTCTGATGGTTATATGCGAGACATTCCCGTAGACACAATAATCATTCAATCAATTACAATTACCGAACCGAGCTCCGAGCCTGAAAGTCCGGCACCCACAGCCAAGCAATAGCAAGCCATAAAATATGAATAGAGAAGTCGACAATTTTTCGGTAGCTAATCTT
>NZ_LWGG01001009.1:0-44738 GCF_001635365.1 Oleiphilus sp. HI0128
CTGAAACCATTCGGATGTTCCGGGTACACGAGCTTCATATCAAACTCTATTCCCGACGCTGGGCCAAAGTTTACACACACACCTTGAACAATTTCGATAAAGTTTTTTTGCTGAAAACTATCAATCGCTTTTTCTAAATTACCGTTGAATGAAAGCTTAGCGGCCTGTGCCGGCGAATAGCCATTGAGACCCAGAAGGATTGCCGTATCTGTACCATGACCAATACCCGTATACGCTAAGGAACCTGTCAAGCGGCACCTAAGATTAAGGCGCTTGCCTTTAAGAAAGGTGGGATTTATAGCCTTTATCTTAGTGACGAAGTCCTTTGCGGCAATCATAGGGCCATTAGTATGAGAGCTGGAAGGTCCAATACCTAGTTTAAATAGATCTGTAATACTCGTGAACATAATACAACCTCACGCGTGATTTCTTTCTATGCAGGTAGCAACAAACCATAATCATCTTATTATAGCCTTAAACCCGTAACTCAGCCTGAACTTACAGCCTCATATAATAATTTATGGGTAGACACAGCCGATATTTGTCTATGACAAACAAACGATTAAGCCTTACAATGCAGCCGTGCTTATTATGGAGGATCGCTATGAAAAACTTATTCGACATCACCACGTCTACCCTTGCATCAACACTACGTGTTTGGCGTGGCACGTCAGCGAGCAAGGTTGCAATACAACCTGAGCAGGAGCTGGTTATATTCGACAGAGAAGGTTGCCCGGAATGTCGGTTTGTCAGGGAAGCACTGACCGAACTCAACCTTGATGCAATGGTAGCCCCCTGCCCAATCGGTGGGCGTGATATAAAAAAACTTGCACAAGAATCCGGCAGCCAGACGCTCCCAAGGTTATTCGACCCCAACACTGACCTCAATATTGCTGGCCGCGATGAAATTGTTACTTACCTATTTAAAGAGTACAGGGGCTTGGAAGTCCCTAAGCAACTCCGCCGCAGTTTAATGAATGATACGGCATCCAAACTGGCTAGTGTTTTACGTAATAATGCAGGTGTCCACGCGCGCCCTGCAAAAGCGGCTAAACTCCCATTGACGCTATATAGCTTCGAATCCAGCCCTTTTTCTCGTGTAGTAAGAGAAAAACTATGCGAACTTGAATTGCCATACTTACTGATCAATTTGGGCAAGCAGCAACTAGCTGATATGGGTCCGGCAAACTTCCGCTTCAGCATTGGCGCTTATCAACCATTAGAAAACACCAAGCGCGATGATTTCTTTAAAAAACATGGAAACGTGCAAGTACCGTTTCTTATTGATCCCAATACCGGAACAGAAATGTTTGAGTCTCAAGAAATTGCTCGCTATTTAGAGTCCACTTACGCGCAATAAAACGCGTTGACACAGCATATATAGCCTCTTATTTTCTTTAGTTAGCCATAAGCGCTAGTGTTACAACTTTAAAACCAGTAATATCCGGCGCTAATTTTGTTCCTTTGATACGGCATTACACCTCATGGCTAAACCTAAAAAACAACGACCGCTTTGGCACCCCTCATTTCTGCTTACCTGGCTCATTGTGTTTGTACTGTTCTCCATTGCACACCTACCCTTATTGTGGAAGCACTCTATTGCTAAAAAGTTGGGCAACCTCACTCACAATAAAATGAAAAGCAGAGTTAAGGCATGCCGACAGAATATTGATGCCTGCTTTCCAGAGTTAAGTGATAATGAACGCGAACAGTTGGTAAAAGATGTATTCACATCTACGTCTGAAGGCTTCATAGAAACACTTCAGTCCTGGTGGCGTGACCTTAGCCCTTATATGAGCAAGGTAGAAGTCTATGGCCTAGAACACTTAAAAGAAGCAGAGAAACGAGGTGGCGGCGTATTTCTTTTAGGTGGGCATTTTGGTATTTTCGATATTGCCCTGCCGTTTATCGCAGCACAACTTCAAAAACCTGGCTATATGTATCGACCCAACAACAATCCGGTAGTTGATTGGATGATTGAAAGTGGACGCCAGAGAAATGTTGATATTGAAAGCTTCCATAAAAGACAACTGAAAGAAATGATTCAGTTTATGAAAGAAGGCGGTGAAGTCTGGTATGCACCTGACCAGGATTTCGGCAAAAAGTGCGACCTTTTTGCTCCATTCTTTGGTATCGATGCCGCCTGTATATCGACTCCTAGCTGGATCGCTCGCGAATCTGGGGCAGCTGTCATCCATGTCTCGCAATACCGCCTCCCTAATGGCCGCTATGAAATCTACTTTTCTCCCATCCTTGAAAACTTTGGTGAAGACAATGAAGCCGATGCCAGAGCATGGAATAAGCTCTTAGAAGAGTCGATCCGAAGGCATCCTAGTCAGTATTTATGGCTACACAAGCGCTTTAAAACACGCCCCCCCGGTGAAGCTAAATTTTATTAGCACACAAACTTCGCTTACAGCGTCTTCGACGCTACTGCCATGCTCAACACGCACTGTTATAAAATCAACAATAAGCAAAGAATTCCTTACAGCTACGCCTGCCAGAGCAATTACATCTATCATTGTAGCTGCAGAAAAGCTTTGCCTGAGCAGCCAATGACTTGGAAAAACACCAATTAACCCCAGCGGAATAAATACCATCACCAAAAGGTGGGAGACGAAAGGATTAGTAACAAATACCTAGACAACATCAGAAGACGCAATTGATCAATAAACTACATATTCGGTTTGCGATTAATTCAGGAGCTTCATGCCAAACTTTACCGCTCGAAAAGACAGCCACACAAGCCTAGGGAAAACGCTGAGGAGACATAAAAGCTAAATTTGTATCGAAACTAGCTTTGCTTAAAGCACTTTTCGGAACTCAACTGATAAATCGCATATACTTAGCTACAAATTACGCTTTTTGAGAGACTCCATTGTCATCTTTTCTTGATTTACTATTGTACACCTCAAATATTACCTTACCCATTTTTATCATTGTATTTCTAGGGTGGTTCCTTCGACGAACAAGCTGGTTAACTGAAAGTTTCATCAATTCCGGCTCAAAACTCGTTTTCACCATCGCATTACCCGCTCTGTTATTTATCAAAGTACTGGAATCTGACCTATCAGCCGTTTTTGATACTAGGCAAGTTATGTTTGCTTTGCTTGTAACTGTAGCTGGATTCCTAGCCTGCTGGCGGCTAAGCGGCACGATGAAACTTCTACCAGAAAATAGAGGCGTTTTTGTACAAGGAGCCTTTCGTGGAAATATGGGTATCGTTGGCCTAGCACTTTGCATGAACATGTATGGCGATGAAGGTTTAGCTGTCGGCTCTATTCTACTGGCTTTTTTAACACTGCTTTATAATGTCCTGTCTGTCTTTGCGCTGACATTACCGTTCCATTCAGATAAACGTTTTGATTGGCTATCGATGGCAAAAGACATGGCGAAAAACCCGCTGATCATCGCCATTGTTACAGCACTTGTGCTTAACCTCCTGCAGTTAGAGCCACCAGCCATCATTATGAAAAGCGGCGAGTACTTTGCAAACATGACTTTGCCTCTAGCATTGATTTGCGTAGGCGGTTCGATCAAGTTAAATGAATTAAAAGATAGCAATCATCTTGCATTAAAAGCAACTTTACTGAAGCTTGTTGGATTGCCATTGCTGTTCACCCTTGCCGCCTTAGTGATGGGTTTTAAAGATTTAGCATTGGGTACTTTGTTTCTTATGTTCGCAAGCCCCACAGCTACAGCGAGTTTCGTAATGGCTAAGGCCATGCGAGGCAACGCCGAATTGGCCGCAACGATTATCGCTTTATCCACCGTACTGTCACTATTAACAGTAAGCACAGGAATATTTGTACTGCGGGCATTAGGTTTGGCCTAAGCGTGCCTCGTCTTTGTTAAATTGATCCTTCAGGGCTTAACGCCCTACGAAGACCGCATCACGACGCTCGATAAATGACTGAACTCCCTCATTCATATCTTCTGACTCAATGACGGGCTTTAAGCTAGGAAAAAGTTGCTTTATGGCCGATGCCTCGCCTTCTTGTCTTGCAAGCTTAGATGAAGTCAAGCTTCCACGTACAGCCAAAGGAGCTGCCTTAGCGATCTTCTGTGCTAGCGCTAAGGCACATTCTAACTGCTTCCCTGGCTCACATATTTCCTGAATCATTCCCATGCGATACGCATCAGCGGCCGACCACTCGTCACCCGTGAGTAAATATCGTTGAGCATTGGCCCAACCCATTTCATTCTGTAACCGTATCGTTGCCCCACCACAGGCAAACAAACCACGCTGAACCTCCAGCTGAGCAAAGCGTGCATTCTCCGAAGCAACTCTGATATCTGTATTGAGCATCATCTCAACCACCCAGGTATAGCTATAACCTTGCACCGCCATAATAACAGGCTTCGACAAGCTTGGGCCTGATAATGCAAAGGGGTCTATGGTTCTCTCAGGCAAAGGCGGCAAGCCTCCTGATTTAAGAGGCTCTAACCAATCAGTGAGCTCCAAGCCAGCTGAAAAATGTTCTCCCTCTGCGTAAAATACGGCAACACACAAATTATTATCATGCTCCAGCTGGTAATAGGCTCGTGCAATATCGTGATACATTTCGACCGTTAGCGCGTTATACTTTTCCGCTCGATTAACCTTGATCAATAAGATCGAACCTCTTACATCGACTTCAATATAGCTCACTTTTTCCTCCGCTTTCGAATTTGGTTTATGTCTCAAGGTCTAGAACCAGTTTGGCTGCATTTCAAAACAGGTATCGTCTCGCCCCAAAAGTAGATCTGCTTCGTGCTTAGCTAATGGTAATTGCCATTTAATATAATATTGAGCAGCCTGGAGTTTGCCACGGTAAAACGAAAGCTCTTCATGGTTTGCGGGCTCAGTTTCGGCAATCCCCTTTTCTGCCGCTAAGGCCTGGCGTAACCACAGCCACGACACCACCACGCGAGCAAACATCGAAAGGTAAGAACTGGCATTAGATAAGGTCAAGTCAGGAGATTCTTTCTGAAGGTCAGCGCCTAATTGCATAGTAACCCTATGCACTAGTGACAAATGTTCTTCAATTGTTTGCGCCCACGCTTGAAGCCTTTCACTGGATTCTTTAGCACGAGAAAGGTCTAAATTCACCTTAGAGACCAGAACTTGAAGTCCTTTACTGTTGCGCTGCCATAGCTTGCGACCCACTAAATCCAAGGCCTGGATACCATTCGTTCCTTCATGAATTGGGTTTAACCTATTGTCGCGCCAATATTGTTCGACAGGGTACTCTCTGGTATAGCCTGCACCGCCAAGCACCTGAATCGCTAGATCATTCGCTTTTACACCAACTTCGGAGCTCCATGATTTGATCACGGGTGTCAGTAAGTCCAGTAAGAGCTCTGATTTTTCTCTTTCGTCTGCATCAGGGTGTGTATTGACATCATCTAATAAGAAATAACCAAACAGGCATAGTGACATTGCACCTTCAACGTATGCTTTTTGCTCTAACAGCATTCGACGCACGTCGGCGTGCTGGATAATCTCAACAGGCTTGTCATCCGCCTTTTGGCTCGCCAAGCGGCCTTGTAAGCGCTCATTTGCATAAGACAGTGAACTCAGATACCCGCGATAGCCAATCATCGCGGCACCCATCGAAACGCCTAATCTCGCTTCATTCATCATTTGGAACATATAGCGAAGGCCCTGGTGCTCTTCGCCTATCAGATACCCTACACATTCATTGTTATCACCAAATGAAAGCATGGTCGAGGTCGTACCGCGGTAACCCAATTTATGAATGAGCCCAGCTAATGCAACATCATTACGATCTGCCGGTTTACCATCGTCATCCAATCTATATTTAGGAACCAGGAACAGCGAGATTCCTTTTACGCCCGATGGCGCACCGTCAATTTTAGCCAAGACAAGGTGAACAATATTGTCGGCCATTTCATGATCGCCACCCGAAATGTACATCTTATTTCCTTTGATCAGGTATTGACCTGCGGTGTCTGATGCTTTTGCTCGGGTTGTGATATCGGCTAAAGATGACCCAGCATGAGGCTCTGTCATTGCCATGGTGCCAGTGAACTTACCGGCTAACATAGGGCTTAAGAAATTACCTTTTAGCGCATCCGAAGCATAAGTTTTGATTAAATTGGCTGCGGCTATCGTTAAAAATGGATAACCCGCTGATGAAGCGTTAGCACTTGTGAAATACCCCATACACGCAGCCATAATAACTTCTGGCAACTGCATCCCACCTAACTCGTAGTCATCTCGCCCTGCAAGAAAGCCTGCTTCAGCCAACGCATCAAAGGCCTCTTTTACCTCTGGCAGAATGCTTACCTTCGCACCATCAAAACTGGGCTCATTACAATCTAGTTTGGCATTATGGTTAGCAAACTTATCCTCAGCAATTTGTCTTGCTGTAGAGATCGCTGCATTAAAGGTTTCAACATTATGTTCATTAAAACGAGCGCGCTCAGTAAGTGCGGCGGTTTCAAGCACTTCATACAACTGAAACTGAACGTCTCTTTCATTTAATAAATCGGTTTCCATGCCTTACAAGCCTCTTAATGATGAATAGGTTATTTACCTATCACTGTCTCATATCGAGAGGGATTACATAACTGGCTTTTATGACTTAAACTATGCCGTTTATGCCACCAGTATTCTTGGATACACAACAATGAAGCAAGTCACCATTCTCGGGTTTGATTACGCCTTTGCTACAGCAATTATCGGTATGGCAGATTTACTCGCTTCGGTTGGCGTTACTTGGAATTACATTCATGGAGATAAGCTATCCAGACAATTCAATGTCGAAATTGCTAGCTTAAACGGTGGTAAAATTCGGTGTGCTAATAATATTGAAATCAATGCGCATAAAACCATTGAAGAAATCAGTTCAAGTGACCTGCTTGTCATACCGACCATCGCTGGCGATATTGCTCAGACACTGGCTTTAAATAAAGCAGCACTCCCATGGATCAGAAAACTATATGAAGGTGGCTGCGATATCGCATGTAATTGTACCGGCGCTTTTCTGCTTGCCGACACAGGCATGTTAGATCACAAAAAAGCGACGACGCATTGGGGCTTCGTCGAGCAGTTTGCACAGAAATTTCCAAAGGTAGACTTACAGCCGGACCAGTTAATTACAGAAGATGGGCAAATATTTTGCTCTGGTGGCGGCACGGCCTGGTTTGATATGAGCCTGTTTCTGATTGAGCGCTATTGTGGCTATGAACTCGCGCAAGCTAGCTCCCGGTCATATGTTTTCGACATTGGCCAAGATAAGGTTAGTAGCATTAAACGTATACCCGGCAAACATTACCACCAAGACAAGCAAATCATAAGCTTACAAAACTGGCTAGAACATCACTTTGCTGAAGACTTTTCAATCGACGAACTTGCCGAGCGTATCAACATGACACCAAGGACATTCAAACGCCGCTTTAAAGCGGCTACCAGTGATACACCAATCACCTACGTACAGAAGCTTCGGATTGAATCTGCCAAAAGGATGCTAGAAGGCAGTAAAAAGTCTTTAGAACAGATCACCCAAGAAGTCGGCTACAACGATATGTCTTCTTTTATTCGCCTGTTTAAAAAACATACATCTATGTCTCCTGGCGCTTTTCGTGTTCGTTTTTCACGTAGGCCTGAAGTGCCGAGCTAACAACTTGGAAGCACAGGGCCTGTGCAGCAAGAACGCTAGTCCTTTCTGAGAGGAAATTTCTATCGATTATTCACGAGAGGTACAGCAGACAAATAACCAAGGCCAATCTTAGTTTACCAAACGAGACCTTGTCAGAGTACTTGGTTACAAGGCTGGGTACTTGGATACTCCGGTCTATTTATTTCACTAGAGTCTGAACCATTTGATCAAACAGTAAAATCAAGAATAGAGTTGAGAAGATATTTCTAGAAACTAGACAATGATTTAGCGTAGGAAAGTTTTCACTTATTTCTGGAAGAAATAAATGGCGGTGAGCCAGGGATTCGAACCCCGGGTGGGCTATTAACCCACGCTGGTTTTCAAGACCAGTCCATTCAACCACTCTGGCAGCTCACCGCAATTGCTTTCATGTCGAAAGCGAGGTGTATACTAATGATTTTTTTAGCGGTGTCAACGATTTATTTTTAAAGTTTTTGAGAGTTGAATTTTCTATACTCGCCACTATTATAGGCATGTAAATGTAGTATTATTCTAACTAAACATACTTGGTTTAAAACGGAGCATTACATGCAAGATAATAGACATCCACAAGCTCAGGCGGCTCACACTCAAGGTGATAACCTCGCCAATATTATGGGTGCTAATTCGCAAGCGGCTTTAGGTGCTGATGTTTCATCGGTACTTAAGAACACATACATGCTATTAGGTTTAACGCTGGCCTTTTCAGCTGCCGTTGCCTATATCGCAATGGTTATTAACGCGCCACACCCTGGCATGATCATAACGCTGGTTGGTTTTTACGGTTTACTGTTCGGTATTCACAAAACGGCTAACAGCGGCATGGGTCTTGTACTTACCTTCGCACTGACAGGCTTTATGGGTTATACAATTGGCCCCATCCTTAGCATGTTCATTGGCGCAGGCGCTGGCCACTTAGTTGCTAACGCACTTGGCTTAACCGCATTCGTATTCTTTGGTCTTTCGGCTTATGCCTTGATCACACGTAAAGACTTTAGCTTCTTGGCAGGTACGATTACTGCTGGTTTCTTTGTTCTTTTAGGTGCAATGGTTATTGGTATCTTTACCGATATCGCGGGTTTACAGCTAATGATCTCTGCGGGGTTTGTACTTTTCTCGTCTATGATCATTCTGTATCAAACCAGTGAGATCATTCACGGCGGCGAAACAAACTACGTTCTAGCTACCGTGACACTATTTGTGTCGATCTATAACTTGTTCCTAAGCTTGCTTCAGCTACTCATGGCATTTAGCGGGGACGATTAAGAAATAAGCAACCCTTTAAAGCCATGCCTTGGTCTGTACTAAGCATGGCTTTTTTAGTTTTTAGCCCTTTAAAATATGAACATATCTGTATTAGTCCTTAACGCTCCCTACGATTCACAGTCGTCTTACAGCGCTTATCGATACACTAAAGCTGCCCTTCAGAATGGGCACAAGCTTTCTCGCGTCTTCTTCTATCAAAACGGTATTCATAGCGGTACTAAACTCGCGACACCACCACAAGACGAGTTTGATCTTTATAAAGCCTGGCAAGACCTTGGTACCAAGCACAACCTTGACCTGGTTATCTGTATTGCCGCCGCAGCACGCCGAGGCTTGATCGATAACACAGAGCAAGCTCGCCATCAAAAGGACGCAAACAATCTCGCTGAAGGTTTCGAGCTTTCCGGGCTTGGGCAACTAGTAGAAGCAATGGCCGTTTCTGACCGCTTCATAACCTTTGGAGCTTAAACAGAGGCAAGATGGATAAGAAATCTATACTCATTATATTAAACTCAGCCCCGTTCGGCTCCAGCGATGCAAAAGAAGCTCTCGACCTTGTGCTGGCTGCGGGTACCTTCGAGCAAGATATCAGCCTGCTACTCGCAACTGATGGCTGCTATCTATTATTGGAAGATCAAGACCCTGCAAACATACACCAGAAGAATATTCGCCAAATGATGAAAGCGCTTGCTATTTATGGTGTAGATAAAGTGCATATAGATAAACAAGACGCTGAAGACCGAAACATCCCGTTAAGCGATTGCTCACTTGCGATAAGCGAACTTAGTAAAGCACAAGTAAGCAATAAGCTTAACGATTCCGACATTATTTTAAGATTCTAGCTTCTTGGCCCCACTTTATGACCCTGCATATACTGAACAAACCACCCTCAGAAGTCGCTGTGAACCAGCAACTTTCAGACACGATCCTGGACGGTGACTGCGTAGTACTCATTGAAGATGGGGTTTTCCAATGCCTGGGAACCTCGTCTGAAGCCAGTCAATGGTCTTGTATTGCCGCGACGATTTTTGTACTGACTGAAGATGCCTTGGCTAGGGGTGTAAAAATCCCGGTAGACTATTGTAAAATTGATTACAATGACTTGGTTGAACTTACCATCAAGCATGAAAAAGTGCATAGCTGGTATTAAATCTAGCCTTTGCTAAACACATATTATGAGCGATCAAGACACGCTAAAAAATATCCAGTTTGATGAGCAAGGTTTTCTAGTAAACCTGGATGACTGGTCACGCGACATTGCTGCGGCAATAGCCCTGCAGGAAGGCTTAACGCTAACGCCCGGACACTGGGAAATATTAGACGCCCTGCGCAGCTTTTACCTCGAATACGATCTCTCACCTGCTATGCGCATTCTTGTTAAGCATATAAAAGAGACCTTAGGGGAAGATAAAGGAAATAGCATCTATTTGATGACCCTGTTTCCGGGAAGCCCCGCAAAGCTAGCCAGTAAGATCGCAGGCTTACCCAAACCAACCAATTGCCTATAAACTTACCTTTTTTAAGGAAGTCGACCCCGTATGACAGACGTAAATATTAAACAAGCGAAAGCAGAACACCCATTTGCACCCTTTGTAAGAATACTGGGCAAAGGTAAAAAAGGCAGCCGTTCCCTTACTGAACAAGAAGCTTTTGAAGCAATGAACATGATATTAAAGGGAGAAGTCGAAGACGTGCAGCTGGGCGCCTTCCTTATGCTATTACGCGTTAAAGAAGAATCTGCTGAAGAGCTCAGCGGCTTTGTAAAGGCCGTTAAAGAGCAACTTAATACCCCCGCAATCGCGGCCGATCTTGACTGGTCATCCTATGCCGGAAAACGACGCCACCTACCTTGGTACCTGCCAGCAATTTTCTTGCTGGCTCAAGCCGGTTATCGAGTCATGATTCACGGCGCAAGTGGTCATACTGCAAACCGCCTGTATACTGAAAATATTCTTAATGAACTAGGAATACCAGTCTCACGCTCATGGGAAGAAGTTGCAGACAGTATGAATGTTAGAAGCTTTGCTTACCTGCCACTCGATGCGATTAGCCCACGCTTGGCCGAAATGATCAATATGCGTCACTTGATGGGGCTGCGTTCCCCTGTTCATTCTTTATCGCGACTGATCAATCCCTTGAACGCAGATAGCGTACTCCAAGGAATATTCCACCCCCCCTATAGCGGCCTTCATCAAGAGGCTGGAGCACTACTAGGGTACCGATCACTTTCAGTAATAAAAGGTGAAGGCGGAGAGATTGAGCGAAATCCTGATAATGCCATGGTCGTAAAGTCAGCGATTAAGGGAGAGCTTACTGAAGAAGAGTGGCCTTCTCAATTTGAGCGAAGACACGTTAAAGGGCAGGATTTAACGGTTAACTACCTTAAGCAAGTTTGGCGTGGTGAGCAAGAAGACGAATATGCCTTAGGTGCCATTATCGGTACAACAGCCCTCGCCTTAAAATCTTTAAAACCAGAGTTCTCACAGAAGGACGCCTTCGCATTTGCCGAGAAACTTTGGAGTGAACGCAAATTAGACTTGATCTAATCTACGTTCTGTAAAACCTCTATCAAAGGCGCCAAATATTTTTCATACGGCGCCGATGCTCGCTTGGCATCTTTATATATAGGCTGCCTTACTTGCGCGACACTCGCTGTTCTCACTGCGCGCTTATTTTTATGAAATTCGAAGCAGCCACCCTCTGGCTCCAAATGGCAAAAGGCGAGTAAGTTGTTAATCTGGTGCTCTGAGTTATCCACCATCGCTTCATAATTAGCCTCATAAATACGATCACCAAATAGGTTCTGCCAATGCTTCATCATGTCTTTATAGGCGATATAATACTGGCCCAGCTCTGTTAAATCATTAGTGTATGCTGGGGAACCAGAAAAATTTTGTTTATAAATAGAAAAACAGGTTTCAAGCGGGTCACGTGTACAATGAATAACTTTAGCGTTAGGCATTACAGTTAAGATAAGCCCAACAAACATGAAGTTATAGGGCATCTTGTCTGTAAAATACGTAGCTTTCTGTCTAGCTCTAAGCTTATCTAAATAAGCAGTCATGACTGCGACACACGCGCTAGCCTTATCATCTGCTGAGATATCGCTATTCAATATCTCGCCGTGCGTTCTAAAGCTTTCTCTCAGGTCAAGAATCTCTCCTTCCGCTTCGACCTGCGAGTGACTAGATATAATCTGCTCGATTAGCGTCGTTCCTGAGCGCGGCATACCCAATATGAATATTGGTGAATCATCTGAAAGTTGCGCCCCCTTTACTTCATTTAAAAAACCTTCGTCAAAAGCGTTTAAGATAGCTTTGAAGTCATTTTCTGTCTGGGAATGCTGATAATTTACGCCTTTGCGAGCAATGTCATTTCCCATTTTCAGGTACATGAATGATTTATCGGTCTTCTTACTTCGCTCATAATACATTGACAGAATATACGCGACGTTCATTTGAACTGCTGGCGCTTGTGTTTGCTGAGAAAAGCTTTTCTCCAACTGAGGAATGATGCTTTCTAATAGAGGCTCTTTTCTCCCCTTACCATACAAGATAAGATTCCGAATCACTGCTATTTGGCCAGGGTTGAGTTTCAAAGATTTTTGAAAACAGCTGTAGCCTTTTTCCCCCTCACCTAAACGACTTAGCGCTAAGCCTTTTAAGTTATAGGCATTTGCATTTTTCGGTGAGACTTTTATTAAAGATTTACAAACGCCTAAGGCATCCTTTTCTTTGTGATTCCCAATTAAGACGCCAGCCAATTGCTCTAAAGCTTTTTCATGCTTGGGCTTAAGTTGAAGAGCTTGCTTTAACCACGTTTCGGCTTGTTGATTATGACCTAGCTGTACTGCCAAGCCAGCACCCTGTAAAGCGACTTCATGCTCTTCAGGCAAGGCTTCAATTGCTTTTTTTGCGAAAGAGAAAGCCTCCGGCAGCTTTCCAGCTTGTTGAAGCAATAGAGAAAGTTGTGCGCATATCACGGGCTGACCTGGCGCCTTATCAAGAATCTGACGGTAGATATTTTCTGCTTGCGCTAGCTTGCCTTGCTGATGTAGTGCAAGGGCCTGATTGAATATTTCTTGCATTGACTTACCTAGTTAAGAGTCAGTTTACAGTAGATAATGGCACAAAAATGAGCCAAGTATGTGCTCTACTTTCGAGTAAAACTAATAGCGCTAGTTACCCAAATAGAAACAAAAGATTGATTACCAAGCTAGACGAACAGACTAGCGAAAAATGCTACAACGACTGCCTTCCAGTAACTTAATATTTTTATATAAAAGTTCATTGGCATTGGCGACTAAATTGTAATTGGCATCATACTTTTTGGAGGAAAGAATATCACCCGTCAGTACCCTCATTCGAGAGAGAATCTCAGGTAATCCTTTTAAAATGATAGCTATGTCACGAACAACAGTACATTCATGAATATTATGGAGCTCACAGCAGTCGTTATCGATCTTCATCCCAATAACGCCCTCAGTGCGCTGCCTAAACAGGCTCGGATCAAACACTCCGGTATCGGTTGAAAGCCTAACGAGACGATGAATCATTGAACGCAAACCATGGACACTCAGGTCAAAATCATACGGAAGTAGCTCAGCACTGACGACGAGTAAGCACGACAGCATTTTCTCGAGCTCTTTAATCTTGCTTTCAATATCAAGAAACAGATTTGAGTTCTTTGGTGACTCGATCGGGCTAGACAGGTGCGCTTCAACTAAGGTGATCCAATGCTGATGCGCCCTTTCAAAATACAAAAAAGAATTGAGCCTAAGGTTTGATAAGGTATGAGATATCTGATTGTGACCACCTAGCTGATCAAGGCGGTCACTTAACTCATTGGCGATCACTAAAATCTGGGCGTCTAGACCAAGTTGAGGCTCACCAATGAGATTTGGAAAGCCAGTTCCGTCATTTCGTGCGTGGTGGTGTAGAACCAGCTCCGCAAGCCCTTCTAGCTCAGGTAGGTACTTTTCAACTAAACGTGAACTAATCAGAGGGTGAATATCTCTGCCGTCAAGCGAGCTAGCTGGAGAAAAGAAAGGGCCATTAACCTTTGTGGGAAACTCAATCGTCTCGGTATCGGGTGCGTGTTTACCAATATCTTGCAGTAAACCAGCGACGAACAGCAATCTTTGGTTAGCTTCTGTGAGGCCAGCTGACCGGCCAATCAATAACGCACACCAACTGCAAAACAAAGCCCTTTCGAAGTCGATTTGCGAACAAACATGGACACGAGTAAGTGCCTTCATGATCTCAGGAAATTTTTCAAGCTCATTGCAAAAGAAAACCATTTTTGGCCAATATGAATTGGCTTGGTTTATTTTGAAAAGCGTCGGATGGGAGTCAATAAACATCCGGTATTCGAGAAGCAAGCTTGCTGCGCTGATATAATAATTACCGCCAAGGTAATCAAAACTGCTATCACTCATGGCACTAAATTTCCAGGACAATGTTCGAAAAAGGTATGATTTAAAGATAGGCTACAAGCCCTATATATTCAAAGACGAAAGCGTGATAATTTACTCGTTTTATATATTTGAACGTTTAAGACTATTGCTTGTCTTACTTGTCTCCAAGTTCAGAAACACGCGCTAACAATTCAAAGAGAGATCTCCCTGCATGCATGATGATGTTAAAAACTATTACGGGAAAGTATTAGAAAAAACCGAAGATCTTAAAACCAACGCCTGCTGTACAAGCGCTGGTTTACCTAGACATGTAAAGACGGCATTAGCCAAGGTTCATGATGAGGTACTAGCCCGTTACTATGGCTGCGGTCTAATTGCCCCACCCGTGCTTGAAGGAATGCAGGTAATGGATCTTGGCAGCGGGTCTGGCAGAGATTGCTACGTTCTATCCCAATGGGTTGGCGAACAAGGCCGTGTCTTAGGTATCGACATGACAGAAGAGCAGCTTACCATTGCACTTGAGCACGAATCTTACCATGCCGAGAAATTCGGCTACGCAAGCAAGAATACAGAATTCAAGCTGGGTTATATCGAACGTTTAAACGAACTTGGCCTTGAAGAAAACAGTTTTGATATCATCGTATCAAATTGCGTTATCAACCTTTCACCAGACAAGGAAGCCGTATTGCGAGAAGCCTATCGAGTACTAAAACCAGGAGGTGAGCTTTACTTCTCTGACGTCTATTCAGACCGGAGAGTTCCCCAACACCTTGTTGAGGACCCAGTCCTATACGGCGAGTGTTTGAGCGGCGCACTTTACTGGAACGATTTTGAAAACCTAGCTAAAAAAGTCGGTTTTTTGGACCCGAGGCTTGTAGAAGACGATGTCATCACTATTGAAAATGAATCGGTGCAAGAAAAAGTCGGCCATATCGGTTTTTATTCGGCAACCTACCGTTTATTTAAAATAAAAGACCTTGAACCGCACTGTGAAGATTATGGCCAGGCTGTTATTTACAAAGGCGGTATCGAGCACTTTGAACACGCTTTCGTTCTTGATAAGCACCATATCATCGAAAAAGGTAGGATTTTCCCTGTTTGCGGCAATACCTGGCGCATGCTGAATGAAACACGATTTAAAAAGTACTTCGAGTTTATTGGTGACTGGAACACTCATTACGGCATTTTTGAAGGCTGTGGATCTAGCTTACCCTTCGATGGTGACCCTATATTCGAAACAGGTGACGGCGGCTCTTCTTGCTGCTAACTTGAGCTAGCGCTCTATCTGAAGAGCTAAGCTATAACTATCCGCTTAGCTCTTCACCTCCTCTTCAACGCTCTAATATCTAGACCATTTTCGATCATATACTCTTGCATATCTTTCGCGTACATAATCCACCCTTTCGGGCTTAAATGAATTTCATCATCCCAATATTTTGCTGCTGACAAGTCTACTCCCCGACCAAAAGCATCATAACTTAGCGTATTCTGATATTGCCCCATTGCGCCTATAATTGTTTCAGAAAGCTGCGCATGCAGATAGCGAATCGCCCGCCTCCTTATACAGTTATCTATATTAGAAGTAAGCATAGGTGGATAAGCTTTCGCATCAAATGCTGTTTTTATCCAAGGCCCGGCCTTTAGGAATGCCAACTTGAAGCCTCGCTGGCGTTGATCTGGCGACGCATAACAATGCGCAAGGACAGGCACGCTAGGTAGATATCGGTCTCGGTCTCTCAATACCTTATGATAATCATCTCTGATGTTTTGAAGTAAGCGCTCTTTCCCTGAATTAAAGCACTCTGAAGGCGATTGATTTTTATCATCATAATCTTTAAGGATAAACTTTAAGCCAGCGAATAAATCATTCCCGCCCATACTTAGACAATATACATCGAGTCTAACTCGATTGTATTTAGCATAGCGAAATACACTGGATTCACGCGAAACCTGCTTTGCCGTAGCCATTGAGACGCTACTATCCCACCAGTTTGCGCCAGTAGGAATAATCTGCATCAGGGCCTGATGTAAATTATTCGGTCCGTAGAAAAAATGTTTCTGCCTGCCAGGGTAATCAAACCAGGAGTCACCTTGCACTACAACATTAGGGTATCGACGACGATATAAACTTTTCGCAACCGTTACAAAACTTGGTCCTGAGCCAGCAAGGAAATGCGCCCCTCTGTAACTATCCATGTTTTTTACTTCCCGCTAATACACAGTCTCTTTATGGAATAGCTATTTTGTCATAGTCAAAGGTAGAAGCTTTAGCTTTTTCAGTGGCCTTATCTTTGGCGGGGGCGCTAGTAGAAGGAATTGGCATAAGTACACGCGGCTTCTGTATCTTAATTTCTTCCAAGCCATCAAAGCCACTTGCCGTAGCGTTTGCTCCTTGGGCGCTATTGCTTGGCGCGCTTAGCGTGTTGCTTAACGCTGGTTTAGAAGCAGTAGGGTTACTAGCTGGACCTATCGGCGCCATAAGGCTAGCAAGTTTATCTTCGAGTAAGCTATAGTCGCTTTTAACAGTGGTAAGTTCTTCCGTCAAAGATGTCTTCGAAGCGCTTAACTGTGAAATCTGTGTTTGTAGCGAAGTAATCCGCTGCTCCTTAGACTCTAGCTCCTGATTGAGTTTATCGTTGTTCGATGCAAGATAATCAATCTCTGAGCGTGTCTCTTTTTGACGTTTTACAACCGCAAGATAAGCGCCTTTTCTATCTTTTAACTTCTTATTTAATACCTTGATTTCATCGCTTAATCTTGAATTTTCTCCGGCCAGCACTTCGCTATTGCTTGCGCCACTCAACAAAGACGCCCTAACCTGACTCAAGGATGCTGCTAGGGCCTCGTTTTCCTCTTTAAGCAAAGCGAGTTGTGAATTCAGGTTGTCGATAATATCCTGATTGACCGCAAGCGCACCCTCCGACTCCTGTATTTTTTCCTGCTGAGCCTGGTTTTCTCTTGTCAAACGCTCGTGCTCAGCTTTGGTTTCAGCAAGAGATTGTCCAGACGTAGACATTTTGGCTTGCTGATTTTTAAGCTGAAGTTCGAGCTTACCTATTTCTTGCTTAGATAAGACGCTGTCCAGGAGTGCAGTTTGACCCTGGTGATAAAAATAAAATGCTGAGAGCCCGAAAGCCAAGGCCATGATAAGAGTGACTATCCACGTACCGTTAAGCAGGCTATTGCGCTTGCGCAGATCATTTATCCACTGCTGCGCATATTGGTCAGCGTTATTCAAGGAATTGTCATGTGTCGTCATAAAACGTTATCTCAAGAAAAATAGATTTTTTGTAAGATATTATAATAGTTTGCGTTACACTAGCGCATGCCGCGCACGAGGCTCTATTGTTATTTTTTAAAGGGTAAAAAGTCGACATGAGTGATCTATATCTAAAGCTTGCGAACTCTCAGTATACACAGCCAATCATCCAAGCTTTGAACTTGCCCAAACCTCTTAATCTTGCTCGTAGCGAACATGAAAGCTTATATAATATTAGCGGTAAAATCCTGCTTGCCGCGACTAAGCATAATTTTGCGACTAATAGTGTATTTAAGGCTCTCGACTCCGACAACATTACCCTGTTTAGTGCACGCTCTAATACCGAGACACTAAACTTATCGGCCGCACCTACGAGTTATAAAGCTAAATGTACAGAAATTCAGATCGACAACCTTGAAGATCAAAAGTTTAAAGCTTTAGTTTTTGATGCGACGGGAATAAAAACAAGCCAAGAACTGAAGCAATTGTACAGCGTCTTTACTCGTTCCGTTAAGAAAATTAGTATTAATGGACGCTTTGTCATTATTGGGCAATCACCTTCGCAACTTGAATCACCGGAAAGCGCTTCTTTGCAAGGCTCCTTAATAGGGTTTGCAAAATCGCTAGCTAAAGAGTGTGGTAAAAAAGGGATCACCAGCAATGTTATTTACCTGGAAAAAGGCGCTCAGAAATATCTAGACAGCTCTCTCAGGTTTTTCCTTTCGCCCAAGTCAGCCTACATAAGCGGACAATCTATTCAGCTTTGCAACAAAGCAACCAAGCAGAAAAGAACAGACCAGGCTAAGCCACTACTCGGCAAAACTGCTCTTGTAACTGGAGCTGCTCAGGGGATTGGCTATCACACCGCAAAAACATTAGCGCGCGATGGTGCAACAGTCGTCTGCCTGGATATACCTGCCAATGAAAGTGCTACACAAGCTCTCGCTAAAGAGATTTCTGGACACAGTGTTGCATTGGATTTAAGCGCAGAAAGCTCGGTCGACTCTATATGCAATACTATTGGTGCGCAACTCGGCGTAATAGATATCATTGTTCATAACGCTGGCATTACTCGCGACAAGACTATTGCTAACATGCCAGAGCACTTTTGGGATCAAGTGATAAACATCAACTTGTCCAGGGTGCTGGATATCAATCGTGCGCTAATAGAAAAGAAGCTACTTGCTAACAATGCACGCATCATCTGTATATCTTCTATTTCCGGGATTGCAGGTAACTTCGGACAAAGTAATTACGCCTGCTCTAAAGCCGGAATAGCCTCTTATGTTGAAGCGATGAGCCAACACACCGCCGACCAGGGCCTTCAGGGGCTAACTATTAACGCCATTGCACCTGGCTTTATAGAAACTGATATGACCCAGCGAATCCCTTTATTGACTCGTGAACTAGGGCGACGTATGAATGCATTATCACAGGGTGGCTTGCCGCTAGATATCGCAGAGGGAGTGAGCTTTTTCAGCCGCCCCGATGCTAATGCGCTTAACGGAAATGTACTTCGTATATGCGGTTTGAGTTTACTAGGTAAGTAAATGTAATAATGGAATGGAATGCGATGACCATCTTGCAGCAAGAATGCCATCGCTTTAAGTTTACTTATCACCAGCTATCAAAAGAACCAGCTGAGGGTCAATTCTCGTACCATACCAATTAACACGCCAATCAAGGTGCGGACCTGTAGAACGACCTCCAGCCCCTACTTTGGCAATTTCCTGGCCTGCCACAATATCTTCACCTTCTTTTACGACAACTTCACTTAGATGAATAAAGGTTGAAGATAGTCCATAACCATGGTCAACAATTAAAGT
This sequence comes from Oleiphilus sp. HI0128, assembly GCF_001635365.1. Taxonomy (NCBI): domain Bacteria; kingdom Pseudomonadati; phylum Pseudomonadota; class Gammaproteobacteria; order Oceanospirillales; family Oleiphilaceae; genus Oleiphilus; species Oleiphilus sp. HI0128. The sequence goes on from NZ_LWGG01001009.1 coordinate 19,414, forward strand.
GCCACCGGAGTAAAACATGTCTTCATGGACCAGCGTAACTTTACCGCTAGCAGGAGCATAAACTGGCGCCCCAACTGGCCCAGCATAATCAACACCATAATGTGGGCGCTTTGGTGTACCGTTGTAAATCCGTTGACTACCGTAGACACCAGTAATAGGCGCCCTCATAGGTGCCGTAAAGTCATCCAAAAAGTAAAGCAAGCTGGAATCAGTTTTACGAGCATTTTTAACCAGCGCCGTTTCGCGTTTTATACGGGCTAGTTTATCCTTACTGGGTGTCACGGTTTTTTGAGGAACACCTTTAATACTTTGAGTCGGATAAGTCCTTTGCTTCACATCAATAATTAGAGAATGACGTTCACCATTAGGAGCGCTGAATGTTAATTTGTGCTCCGGCGCAGCATCGCGACCAAAGCCAATAATAAAATCCCCTTCTCGCGTAAGCCGAATTTCGCGTTCATTCAGTTTTACGTCGTACGAAGGCTTAACATTACCTTTTAACAAACCGCCCTGTGCAAATACCCCCTCAAGCACCACGTCGTCGGTCATTAGCTTTTCTGAGAGCAAGTCATCCGCAAAGACATTAGCACAAGTCACTATAAGGAGTGTAAAACCTGTTCGCTTTAGTCGCTTAAGCGTTTTTCTCATGAGCACCCTTTTCTTCGCTATCTTTACTCTCTTCTTTCTCACGTAAGCTGGCCATCTTCTCGTGCACTTTGCCGAAGATGCTGCCATCCTCGTACATACCGTCTTTAAGCGTTCCCGTCTTTAAACCCGTTAGCAATTCCAATGCTTCATTAACATGCGTTACTGCATAGATATTAAAGCGCTTTTTCTTAACGGCATTAATCACCTTCTGGCTTAACATAAGATTGGCAATATTGCTTTTAGGGATAATAACCGCTTGCTTCTGATCACTGCCGATTAACTCACAAGCATCGAGAAAGCCTTCTATTTTCTCATTTGCGCCACCAATTGGCTGAACTTCACCAAACTGATTCACTGAGCCGGTCACTGCGAAGTGCTGAAGAATTGGCACATCAGCAAGTGAAGAAATTAAGGCGCAGAACTCGGCCATCGACGCGCTATCGCCATCAACCTCACCGTAAGACTGTTCAAAAGCAATACTTGCAGATAGAGGCATCAGATCATCTTTTGCAAATAAGGATGACAAATAAGACGATAGGATCAAAATCCCCTTAGTATGGATATTGCCGCCCAACTTGGCATGATGCTCGATATCTGTGATATCACCATCACCAAAATAACAATTTGCAGTAACACGGTTTGGCATTCCGAACTCCGAACCCGCCGTGGAGTACACTGACAGTGCATTGATCTGCCCAACAACCGAACCGCTAACGGATAGCAAAGTAGAGCCATCTCTTATCGTATCAAACAGTTGATCTTTGATTCGCCCATTGCGGTGTTCGGCACTTTCTAAAGCGCGCTCTACGTGAGACTGTCTGATCATTGTTGAACGTTGCTCACGCGCCCAGTAGTTTGACTCTCGCAGCAAATTAGATATTTCAGAGGCGTGAAGTGACAACTTATTCTGATTTTCAGCCTGGCGGGAGCTAAACTCAATTACCCGAGCCACCGCTTTCTTGTCACAGTGAAGAAAGCCTTTTTCGTGTACGAGACTAGAAATGAATTTTGCGTAAAGCATCTGTGATTCAGGCGTACGATTCATTTCGTTTTCGAAGTCCGCTGTCACTTTAAACAGTTCTTCAAACTCAGGGTCGTAATTCTGAAGCAATAGATAAGTTTCGAGGTCACCAAAGAGAATAATCTTAACATCTAATGGAATCGGTTCCGGTTCCAAAGAAATCGTTCCAGACAAAGTCACTTCTCTTTCCAGGGAATTGATTTGCAGTTCCTTGGAACGCAGGGCTCGCTTGATCCCGTCCCACACAAAAGGTTGTTCAAGCACCTTCGCCGCATCAATCAACAGGTAGCCACCGTTGGCACGATGTAAGCAACCCGAGCGAATTAAGGAGTAGTCGGTAAACACCGTGCCTTTGTAGGTCACATGCTCCACATAACCAAACATCGTGTGATAGTTTGGGTTTTCTTCAACGATAACAGGCTCTTTAGAGTCCTTGTGCTGAACCAGTACATTAACCTGATATCTACGAGGTAGTTTCTTCTCAAGCGTTGCATTGGACATAGCGCCCTGCTCTTCGCTGTCTTCGAGAAAAATATCTAAGTTATTGACGATATCATTTTGTATATCATTCAAATAATCAATTACTAAAGAGTGCTTATGATATTTGTGAGCAAGTGACTCAACCAGGTGCTGTGTAACGCCCAGTACAACCTCTTCATTGAGCGCTTGCTGCTTATCTACAAACTCCTGTTCCCAGTTTGCTATTTTTCTAATCACCCCTCTTAGCTTTAATTCAAGCTTAGTGATTACATCATCAAACTGATCTTTCTCATCTTCCGCAAGTGCTTCAAAGCTTTCGACTGTATGTACATCTTCACCATTCATTGCAGTGAGACGGTATCCACCAGGGGTTGTCAAAGATAGCTTTACCTTTTTTCGCTTCGCTTGCTTAGCGACTTTCTCTAATGCCGCTTCTTGCTTTTCAGCGTATTCTAGCTTGAGTGCTTCTGAGCGCTGAAAGTACTGATCATTCTCGAAAGCCTGAGGAATGCCTTTGACCAAACGGGTCATAAGCTTTTCGACATCCTTTTTTAAATTAGCGCCCATGCCAACCGGTAACTTAAGTACTTTGGGTGATCTAGGCTCATCGAAGTTAGCAACGTAGCACCAATCGTATAACTCTCTATTTTCTTTACGGTGATGATCTAGAAAACGCAAGATCATCGTACGCTTGCCCAAGCCATTGCGGCCAATTGCATACACATTGTAACCAGAGTCAGGCATTGACATCGCAAAGCGGACAGCTTCCTGTGCACGGTCCTGACCTACAAATTCATTTAATGGCGGCAGAGCTTTAGTACTGGAAAAGCCCAAGTCAGCATCATCACATGTTTTGTATAATTGTTTCGTAGATAGCGGTTTCAATGTGAGCCCTTAAATATTATGAAAATGATTACATGCAAAGCATTAGTTCAAAGTATCTAAACGATATTAACAAAACAGACTGGCTTAACAAGACTAATTTTTACCAACAATTTAACCTATATTCATTTACTATAAGAACAGCTGTCAGTTGAAAGTTGATTTGTTGGGTGTTTAGCGTTTAATATCCCTCTCCTGATTCGACCTAACCCCATACCATTTTATACCTATGCATAAAATTAAACTCATAAATTGGGCAGAGCGCCGCATTAAAAGACGCCATAAAGCGCCTGATTTACGAATATCAATACAACCTGTCGGCTTAAGAAAATTCTTCAGCTCCTCACAGGAAGTTAAATGCCTCGATATCAATCGCTATGGTATGGCGATCAGGTCGCGTCGTCCCTTTAAGGCCAAAGAACGCATTCTAATTAACTTTAGAGGTAAGTATATTTCACTTTCCAAGGTTGGGGGCATCGTCACCGAGTGTGTGAAAGTTCGGCATTTTTACCGAATCAGTGTTGTTTTCAGCTACGCAAAAGACAGCAAAGAATACTGCCGCAAGACAGATAATGCTCTTTCAAGAATTGAAAGCCTTTATAACCAGCAAACAAAAGAAGCCGGTTAACTCTTCTCAAGCACTTCCAATCGAGTGTTTATCACGATAGGCACGCGGTGATAAGCCCATCCAGGTTTTAAACGCTCTAGAAAATACCGAGGCTTCATCAAAGCCTAATTCCAACCCTATCTCGCTTATTGATCGATTACTATCATTTAGCAGGCTTAGCGCTTTTTCACATCGTAGTTTTTGCTTAATTTGTTGGTAGCTAGTGTTTTCTTTTTCCAAGACACGCCTTAAATTTCTTGGGCTCATATTGAGTTCACTGGCCAAATCATCAAGCTTCTTAAACTGCATCGTATCATCAACAATCATATTCATTACTTGAGTACTAAAACTTCGTTGAAAGTCCGGCTTTGACAGCAAATCGGTTGGCGAATTTTGTAAAAAAGTATTCAACTCTTTCTGGCCCTGTTTAATAGGCAAATCCATAAGAGCTGATTCGAAGACTAGTGCGTTTTGCGTTTCACCAAACCTACAGTGACAAGGAAAGAGCAAACTATACTCCGCAACATGCGGTGGACTCTGGTAACTCAAGCTAACATATTTTAAAGGTAATCGTTCAGTAACAAGCCAGCTTGCAAAGCGATGCCAAACCAATAAAAAAAACTCTACGAGGAAATTGGCAGTATCCAACTCGGGCCGTACAGGCTGAAAAATAAGACGAGCTCCCTCCGTAGTATTTTCAAGTTGCAGCACGATATCGTTTCTAAAGGTACTGTAGAGCAAGCTTGCCCGCCTTATGCTTTCACCAATAGTTTGCTCCCTTATCATTTGTTTAGCTACGATGGCAAAAACACCTTGTTTACAGGGCTGATCGGTAAAGCCCATGAACTCATCATCCATTAGTCGCCAGATAGAACGAATTAGTGTTGATACTCGCTCAGATGAAATACGATCGCTCCCCCCATAGCAGCTGACAGAGAGAATACCTGAACTAAGACCGCAATCACTCATCACCTTGCTTACATCGACTCGGGCCCTCAAGGCACCCTGCAGAAGTGCATGTACATAGTACAGTGAAATTGAATTTCGCTTGTCCATATCGTCCGCTTAGGTAAAGTTTATACATAGTATATGTATCATTTAGCTAGTTTTCGTCCTATTTTGTCAAACCATATCCTGATTTGCTCTTGCCCGGCGCACAGTCTTCGATCAAACTTTTAGTTTTTCTTATAGGTAAATTCAATGGACATTAAAGGTACACCCGCAATTGTAACTGGCGGTGCATCAGGTCTTGGAAAAGGCACTGCACTCTATCTTGCAAGTTACGGCGCCAAGGTCGCGATTCTTGACTTACAAATCGAAAAAGCGCAAACCCTTGCTGAAGAAATAGGTGGCATTGCAATTGAATGCGATGTAACAAGTGCTGAAAGCGTTGAAGCAGCTATCAATAAAGCACGCGAAACTCACGGGCCCTGCGGTATAGCTGTTAACTGCGCCGGCATTGGCAATCCAGGACGTATTCTTGGGCGTGACGGCCCAATGTCTTTAGACTTTTTTAATACCGTAATTCAAGTAAACCTTGTTGGCTCATTTAATGTACTAAGGCTGGCGGCAGCAGACATGCAAAGCCGAGAAGAAAACGCAGACGGTGAGCGAGGCGTAATCATTTCAACAGCCTCAGTAGCGGCTTATGAAGGTCAAATTGGTCAAGCTGCCTATTCTGCCTCGAAGGGAGGGATCGTATCAATGACCCTTCCCGCTGCACGTGAGCTCGCAAAGTTTGGCATTCGCGTATTAGCGATCGCACCCGGCCTCTTCCTAACGCCTATGATGGAATCATTTTCTCAAGAAGTACAAGACAGCCTTGCTGCAACATTACCCTTTCCATCTAGACTAGGTAAACCCGATGAGTTTGGTAGGCTAGTGCGTGATATTGTTGAGAACCCAATACTTAACGGTGAAGTGATACGTATTGATTCCGCTGTCCGTTTGGCAGCAAAATAATACCAAGCGCGGCATTTTGGGAACATCATAAAGTCGTTACACGTGACCTAGCTGCTAAATAGTCCGCTATTATACAAACACTAACTCACTAAAAGAGGAACCCATATGGACTTATCACTGAACGAGGAGCAAATTATGATTCAGAGTATGGCACGTAAATTTGCCAGCTCTGAACTGATGCCTATCGCCGATAAGCTTGATATGGGGGAGGCACAGGAAACCTTTGTTAAGAATCTAAAGAAACTGGCTGAGCTCGGTTTTATGGGGCTCAATATCTCGAGTGAATACGGCGGTACCAATGCCGGTACCGTTTCCTTTAGTTTGGCCATCACTGAAATAGCCAAGGCTTGCGCTTCGACAGCAGTTACAACATCGGTAACAAACATGGTTGCTGAGGTTATCCAGGCTGTTGGCAGCACACAACAGAAACATTCTTATCTACCAAAACTTTGCTCTGGTGAATATTCTGCCGGAGCATTCTGCTTGACTGAGTCTCAGGCCGGTTCGGACCCTTCATCAATGAAATGTTCCGCTACTAAAACAGCTTCGGGCTGGGCGCTAAATGGCAGCAAGCAATTCATTACCAGCGCAGAATATGCTGGCGTATTTGTTGTCTGGGCTCTGACGGATAAGAGTGCGGCAAAAGGAAAAGGCATTTCTTGTTTCCTTGTCGAGGCGGGGACTCCCGGCCTAATAATAGGAAAACCCGAACAAAAGATGGGACAAAAAGCCTCTTCTACTTGTCAGCTTAGTTTCGATAACTGCAACATTGATGACAGTGCACTTTTGGGTGATCTAAACAAAGGCTATCGTGTCGCCGTTGGCGAACTGGCCGGCGGCAGAATAGGCGTCGGCTCATTAGCACTTGGTATTGCTCAGGCAGCCATCGACTATGCAACGATATACACAAAAGAACGTGAGCAATTTGGCAAGGCAATCGCGAACTTTCAAGGTATCCAGTGGATGTTAGCGGACACCTACACAGAACTAGAAGCTGCACGTTTGCTCCTTATGAGCGCGGCCTACACAAAAGATTCTGGCGCGCCGTTTTCAAAACAGGCATCAATGGCCAAGCTATTTTCAACAGAAGCCGCCAACAAAGCTTGTTATACAGCACTGCAGTTGTTAGGAGGCAATGGCTATATTAAAGATTATCCTATAGAGCGTCTTACTCGTGATGCACGCGTAACAACAATCTACGAAGGTTCCAGTGAAATACAGCGCATTATTATTGCTAAACAAATACTCAGTGAAGCATAGCTTAATCAGCCTTGCAGATAAGGGGCCAACTTAGAACGGAATTCCGCCTTAACCCCCATACTTTTGAGTATCCAGTACTGACCACTTATCATCCGGTCAATATATAAGCTTTCAACCGGCGGGCTAAAGTGCGACATATGTTTAAAGAACAAATGAGTTTGTTTGGCCGCTTCGATATGCAAAGAAGCAGATTCATAGTCATAGTCGTCATTTGTCAGAAAGGGCTCAAATAAAATATTCCGCCAAACTTTGTAGTAGTCTGAACCTGGTGAAGGTTTACTCTCGACCCGCGCACCTAATCTAATAAGCGCATCATCTAGCGCATCATAATCTTCCGCCAAACTAGCAACAATCGCATCTTTATAGGCTGCTAAAACTTCATGCTTAAGCGTTTTAATACAACCAAAATCATAAACAATAACTGAACCGTCTTTTCGAAAAGCAAAATTACCGGGGTGCGGGTCGCCATGAATCTGTTTGAAGTCAAATAGCTGCTCAGCCATAACTTCAAATAGTCTTTCGCCGAGTTGATTGATCTGATCCTGAGTATACTGCTCACGCTTTAGTGCTTGTATATCGTCTCCTGGTAGGTATTCCATCGTTAGAATATGCCTATTTGATAAGTCTTCGATAACCGATGGAATGAGTATCTTTGGATGCTTATCATGAAAACTTTGAAACATCGCAATATTTGCAGCCTCATTATTATAATCGAGCTCCTCATGTAAACGATCCCTAATCTCGGCAAATAGAGCGTCTACACTTTCTTTTGGCATCTTCAGCAAGCCACCTAGCTTAAGCGCTAACCTCAACTGCTTTAAATCAGAGTCGCATGACTCAGCAACCCCTGGATACTGAACTTTGACGACAACTTCTTGCCCTTGCTTAGTACAGGCACGATGAACCTGCCCAATTGAAGCAGCGGCATGCGGCTCTTCATCAAAACGACTGTAAAGCTCATCCAAAGGCGCGCCTAACTGGAGCTCAATCTGAGCCTTAATTATACTAAATTCAACTGGGGGCGCTTCTTTCTGGAGTTTTACTAATGCTTCTGAAAACTCTTTGGGCAATAAATCTTGAGTTTGTGATGCGATCTGTCCGATTTTCATCACAGCCCCCTTAAGCTCACCTAAAGTATCAACGACATCACCAGCCATTTTAGAATAGGTTTCGCGTTTACTTAAGGCAGCATTATCATCAGATTTAAAAACCGACTTGACCCGGTCAGAGGCATAACGACCGGCTACAGAGGCTGTCATTCCAGCTAATTTGATAAAACGTCCTTTCCGGGAACTAATTGTTTTTTTGGGCATAGTTTATATCGAGAAGCATTAAAGGGTGATTTTGACAAACAGCTGTCATTTTAACGATTACGTTAATCTATTTAACACTTAAATTGAGGTGCTCTGCAACAAAGAGGGGCTTAGTTGGGACTGAATAACGGCGCTTTAGTCCTAGAATTTACTTTAACAAAGTGAAATAAGTGGTAATTACGCCCAAACTAAGCCCTTTGGACGATTCAACTACGCCCCCCTCGCCTGTATTATTCCCTCATCGGTAAACAGGAAGAAGAGCACTCAGGCCGCTAACTTCTTCCTGTTTGCAGCTATCTAACGAGGTTCCTTAATTGGCATGTTAGAACTGATAATTTATTCTCCTTAAAAGGCACTTAGTATTTTCGGCTACTAGTGCCTTTTTTTTATGCCTGAATAAGTAGTCTCACTTTATAAACACTAGCTCACTCCTTTCCCTCATCGCTTACCTTGCCAAACGACCTAGTTTGGGCGAAAAGGGAATGGGATATTTATGGTGGTTTGCATTACATTCTCAACACCAAAGTCAGCTAAATACATTCGTTTAACAATTTTATTCTCGAGAACAGGGTGATTAAGCTCGGAACTTACGATACGGCAGAAAGAAACCTCCCCGCTTGGTTCGATTATCACTTCTAGCATTAACAAGCCCTCAAGAAAAGGGTCTTTTCGCAATTCCCGAACGTATAATTTGTTAAAGGCTGACTTTAAGGACTCGGCGACGAGACGAATATTTTCTTCGCTACGCGAAAGCATACCCGAAGCTGCTTCTTCTTCAGCAAGAGCTAAAGATATCTCATCTTCTGTTGCATCTAGCACCTCATTCTCACGCGCACTTAGTGAAACGGTTTCCGCTGGAGCCGCTAAGGCTTCAGTAGAAATCCCACTACTGCGCTTGAGCACTTCTGAACTAGCAGGTCCGCTTGCTTTCGCGGCAATGGTCGCCTGCTTACTTGGTGCAACTTTCTTTTTCAAGGCAGCGACATCGACGACTGTCTTAAGTTCAGCAAGATCTGACTGCAAAGCTAACAAGCCGGACTTTTTAGCAACTTCTCTCGCTTTTTTGACTTTTGTAGTCAGAGGTTTTTTAATCGGCTCCGGCTTTTTAATTGGCTTAGGCTTTTCTTTAGGCTTAGGCTTTTCTTTAGGCTTAGGCTTTTCTTTAGGTTTAGGTTTTTCTTCTTTAGGCTTTTCTTCAACCTTTTTAGGTTTCTCTTCCTTTTTGACTGGCTTGGGTTTGGGTGGCTCTTTTTTCTTCACTAACTTTGCTAGTTGCGGTGGGAGCTTTTCAAGTGATTTGCGATCTTTTTCAGGCACAGATGCATTAGGTATCCATACCGCTAGTACCAAAAAGACCATGAGCAAGGTAAGCAGAATACTGCTGAAACGTTTACTTTCACCAGCTTCTTTCGTCCAAGGTAGATTTAAGCGGTCTTGTGGAAAAATCATCCCTACCCCTTACCTTCAAGCTTTCTTGATACAGCCAGGGAAACCCGGGTATAGCTGGCGGCAGTACAAGTTGCCATAATCTTTTTTAACAGCTTATAAGGCACGTTTTTATCTGCGATTAAAGTAACAGGGTATCCATCACGAACATTCTGCAAAGACTGATTTTTACTTGCTTGATAGTCCAGCTCTGACTTTAAGCCAGGAAATAGACCGTCATCTGAAACCTCACTAATGCTAGATACTACCCGCCCCTGAACAAGGATATTGCTGCCACTTACAGCAATTACGATATTTTCCTTAGGCTGCTGCTTAGCCACCGACAGCGGCAACTCAACAGACTTATCCTGCTGAAGTACTTTTACATCTGAAGAGTTCACCATCAGAAAGAAAACTAAAATGGTAAAAATATCCATGAGTGACACAAGGTTTAAGCCACCGGTTTTATGCATTCGTCGGTAATGACGTTGCATCCTCTTCGCTCTTCTGGATAGTTTCATGGTGTCGCCCCCCCACCAGTACTTTCAACATCCAAAATGGGTGCGTCACCAATAGATATATCGGGGAAAAGCTCTGCATTAACAACACTTGCTGCAACAACAGTCTCATAAGAGCGAGTTAAATCCATGGCACTAACAAGAGTTTGATAATTTATCTCTTCGCCCAAAAGCAATGTGATATCAGTCTTCTCAGGGAACCTGTTTTTTAACTGCTTAAGGACTTTCACTAAGGAATCAAAGTCGTAACCTTGCTCACTACTCTGAATCTTTCTTATTAAACCCTGTTTCGTATCAGCCAATGTCAGGCTGTTTTTACGTATTATTAGTTGCAGTTGCAATTCTTCGGAATTATCTGGGAGTTGCGCATCGTCCAGTACTGGAAAATTAAGGTCTAATACTGCTGTTTGAGAAAAAACCATACTTAATAGCAATACCGGCACAAGTACAATCATGAGATTCATGAACGCAGTGATGTCCAATTCTGCCTGCTGAACAAGCTTTCTATGCTTCCTTCGTGCCATATATATATCGCTAGTTAGTAATACCGGTTAGTTATCTATCTTTTGAATAAATAAACTACTGTCAATTGAGTTCATAAAAAAGATGAGTGCTAGGACTGACCAGTTTTATCGGAAATCATATTTAGTAATTTCACACCAGCCATCTCAAAACTATCGACAATTTCATTGGTCTTAGTCTGTAGCACTGCATGGCAAAGCAATAGAGGAATAGCAGCCATCAAACCAAAAGCAGTTGTATTCATTGCAACGGAGATGCTTTGAGAAAGAAGAGAAGCTTTTTCTGCTGGATCGGCATTGGCTACTGCAGTGAACGCAGCAATCAAACCAATGATAGTACCCAGCAAACCAAGCAAGGTAGATACGTTAGCTAATGTCGCTAAATACTGTGTACGCTTTTCAAGGCGAGGAAGTGTTTCCATCAAGCCTTCTTCCATAGCGAACTCAATTTCATCCCGGTTAGCATTGTTTAATAAACGACTTAAACCCGCACCCATAATTGCTGCAATAGCAGCCTGTGAGTCGTTAGCAAACTTTAGCGCTTTTGGGTAATCGCGCTTTCTAAGAATCGGTAACAGCCCCTTATCAAAGGCATTTCTATTAGAGTTCTTTGCTGCGGTTAAATATATAAAACGCTCAATAGCAATCGCTAAACCGATTACTAAAACGACTGCGATTGGGTACATAAACGCCCCACCTTCCTGAAAAAATCGCAAGATCGTATCTAACATGATTTGTGCCCCTTAATGTTCTAATTAAAGCGTTTTGCAAATACTACGAGTACGTAATGCTCATAGAATCGCTACCGCATCTATTTTTTGTATTCAAAGTAATTGTTCGGCGTTGATGACTAAATAAACATCAACGAAATAAAACAGAGTTTGTCGTCAGCTATAATGCTGATTTTCATTATGTCTTTACCTGCACCTTAATACGTATGAACAGGTTCACGTTCCTTGTTGACGAACGACTATGTGATTGCAAGTGTATAGACAGCAACCCAGGAATTCCGGGACACGCTCATAAATTCCCTACAAATTTACAAGGTTTTACGCTTTCCATTACACTATCGAGGTTTGAAAGACGGAGAATCGACTTCCAAAAACCTTGAAAAATGAATCTGCTGTCGGAACCGGACAGGTTCAATGCTATCTAAAATGCCAGGAATACTTTTTGGCGGAGACGCTTCATCACGCTTCTCTATAGTTGGTAGTTTCCATGGCAGATCAAAACTTACATTTGGCAGTTCAGAGCTGCCAATAATAGAGACTTCCGACAGCGTTTCAACCCTCTTTTCATCTTGATTCGACTTAGAAACCGCAAAAGGAGACATAAGCAACAAAATGACAGATATCAGACAAGAAATTGCTTTAATCCTTCTCAATTTGATCAAATTCATTTACTTACGCTCCAGCATTTTTATCCAGCGCTCTACAGTCTTTGTGTCGTCTTCACCCGCATTTTTAACATAAGCCTGGTAATGTTCAATTGCTTGGTCGTAATCACGTAGGTACAACTCATAAAGTACCCCGAGATTGTAATTAACCATCGGATGATTTGAATCCTTTGCTAAGGCTGACTTTAAAAATCGTTCACTGTCCTGAAACTTACCTTCATCCTGGCTAATCAAAGATAATTGAATCAAAGCGTTTACGTTTTTAGGATTAATATCTAGTGCTTGCTGATAGTAGCCTTCAGCTTCAGCTAACTGCCTATTTGAATGACGAATCAAACCAAGGTTAACGTATGCACCAGCCAGGGTCGGATATCTATCAATTAAGCCCTTAAATATCTCTTCTGCTTCAACGTAAGATTTTTCTTTGATAAGAGCTAGACCTTGCTTGTATGCAATTTTATCGTCTTCCGTGAGGATTGGCTTAACAATAGCGCTAGCCGGCTTCTCAATCTGGATAGGCTCTATTTTTTTGCTAGTACTTGAACAAGCTACGACAAAATACAAAGCACCTATAACAAGGATTACCTTAGATATATGACTCATAGGCTTAGAAATATTCATCAGCATGTAAGATCGCCTTTGATTTACGTTCAAACTCTGTTGGATTCATTTCAGCTAACACTTCATAGGTGGCTGCAATCCATCTATCGTACTCACCATCAGGAACCTTATCGAGGTTAATCTGATAAATCTCCAAAGCTTGCTCTTCGAATGAGTACGCCTGCTCCTCCAGTAGAATGTCGTATTGCTCTAACTGAAGCTCTGTAAGTTTGTCGGGTCTTTCGGAAGACATGATATCTTGCGCTAAGGTTCTATATATCGTTCCGATTTTATAAGTAGCCGCTGAAATAACCTCGGACACTTCGTAATCGGCAAGGCTTTCGAGTTTAGCTACCAAGGCTTTTAGATTTCGTGTTTTTTGATCCAAAGACTTTTTGAGCGGTAAGCTTAAGCTAATCGCTTCAAACTGAAGGATGTCTTTGTTTAATAGCCTAAGCGCTGCATTTGCTGCAACATAAGCAGAACGCCCGTTTCGCTGAGAGATCCTATCCTGTTCATATTCTACAAGCGCTGCACGCCACTTATTAGCATTAGAGTCCTCTTTTCGACGATCAAAATAGCGAATACTTTGGAAATATGCCTCAATATTTAACTCGAACTGATCGGGATAGCGCTTAACAAAACCGTCCAAAAGCCCAACAGCTTCATAGGCAAAGTCATTTTCTAAGTAAATTTCTGCAGCACGATAAAGTGAGTTCGACGCTTTAGCCAAGTCCGCAGTAGAATTCGATATCTCGACTAGTTTTTCTGCAGCAGGAATTGGCTCTTCATTCTCCAAGTAAGCATAGACGAGCTTATCTGAGGCATCCTCATACAACTCACTATCAGGAAAACGCTCTTGGAAAACGTTTAAGGTGGCGATGGACTGCGGCCAATTTTGTATTTGTAGAAACTGTGTCGACGCATCAAAAAGTGCCGTAGGAGCAATACTCGAATCCGGCACTAGGTCGACGACTCTCAAATAAAGTTCGGCACTTTTCCCAATCGCACTTTCTTTCTCTGCTTGCTTGTAAACAGACGCAGCTAAGCGCTCGCTTAAGACCTCTACATCAGACTTCTTATTATAAGTAACAAGTTTTTGATAGGCTTTTTCTGCAAGAGAATAGTTTTCTAGCTCGAAATGACTATGAGCGTTAACCAACCAACTAGAATACAATATCGCAGCAGGTGCCGATCTGGACTGTACAACTCGGGAAGAAACTTCTACTGCATTGATATAGTCTAGTTCGCGATAATATTCATTTGCTAGGTCGTTCAACAATCCTGCCGTCTGATTAGCCATAGGAAAATGCGCAGCAAAACGCTCAATCGCTTCTCTGCGAAGTAGCTTATCAGATGGCCCGAGATCTTGGGTATTGCCGCTATTTGAAACTTTGATGTCGTCATATGTCAGAACTGAAGCATAGCCAGCTTGAACTGCCTTTGGATGGCTAACATTTTCATAAGCTGCACGTTCGTATAGAGAAATTGCACGACGATAATCACCAATTTTATATGCAGCCTCAGCTGCAAGGTAAAGGTTCTCACCGCTATAGCGATCTTGACCTCGCGTGAGAACCAGCTCTTCGTAATAGTCTGCAGCCTGCTTACCAAATACATAATAGCTTGACGCTTTAGCTGAAATTTCAGCAGGCTCACTCTTAACTTCGGAGTCTTTGGCGTAAGCCGTTTGCATTCTTACATAATATAGGTGTGCCAACTCATCTAGGGCCTCAACAAGCAAAGGTCTGACAATCTCTAATTGAGAGGGTTCAAGCGTTTTCCAATAAGGGCTATGAACACCGAAATTCTTTACAAAATTTTCTTTCGCTTCCCATTCTAGAATATCGAAATTACCACGACGATAGGTTTGTATTTCATTTTGTGCCATTCGATAAGCATCAAAATTCATTTGATAGTTATCGGTAAAGCCCCTGGCTACGAGACCCGCATCACGAAATCGCTCAGATCTTAGGTGGAATCGAAATAAGGAGTCATAAAGCAAATATGCATAGTCCTTATGCCCGATACTCTGTTGTAGCACCTCAATACTCTCGCCGCTTCTGTCTTGAGAAAACATAGTAGAGAAAAGTCGGAAGGTATCGTCAACAATATCTTGATCCTTGAGGCCCAAGGTATCGTACCCGATTGCATTCCTTAGCTCAGGGTACTTATCTAATACCTTACTAGCATGAACTGCTGAGTCGGCAAACCTGTCCTGTCTAAAAACAGCCCAACCTAACTTAAAGTTTGCTCTATGATGGAAGGTAGAATCTTTTGTAAAAGCCAGTACTTTCTTATACTGCGCTTCAGCTTTATCAAACATACCCAAATCAAAATATGTCTCGGCAATTCGGAACATACTTTCATCAACCAGATCAGACTTTGGGTAAAGACCTACTAACAATTTAAGTCGTTTTATAGATTCTTCAGAATTACCTATAAATTTTGTTGCCTTAGCTGTTTGGTAAAGCAATTCATCCATGCGTTGATAAAATACACCTGAATCGACAATACGATCATAGCTATCGAGCACCACCTGACTTTGAGTAACTTTATCAATCGTAAGTTTCTTGCTATCGAGTTTGTACTTTTCCCTTAAGTTATTAATACGATTCAAAGCATCAATTTTTACATTAGGCGAGTTAGCGTTTTCAAATAATTTTATGTAGCGCTTTAAGATGTAATTAATTGAGACCTTGGGTAAAGGTTTATCTTGGTAGACGATAAAGCTCGGTTTGATATCACCAATGGTTTCGAGATCACTTTTCAACTCAAAAATAAATGGGTCATCACTAGCAGCATAAGAAGTGTTTGAAAACATACCTACAGCTAAAAGAAGTACCCAAGAATAAAGCCTAGGAACGTTGTTTCTAGTCGATTTAATAAAATACATCATCGAGAATAGCGCCCGTCTTTACTTTTCTTTCGCTTAGTCGATTTATTTTCAGCGATACCCTGGAAAATATGCACCAAGCCTTGCTCAGCTCTCTCATAATTGGACATCATCACCTTTCTTAGCTCAGAAAGATGCTGCCGGCAGACATTAGTAATCTCGCTATCCAACTTATCTAGCAAAGCCTCTATCTTCACTTTTTTCGCTGCGAGTCGCTGCCCTAGAGCTGCGCTTTCAGATAACTGGCTTGAAAGTAGTTTAGGACCATTATTTACTTTGCTTTGAAGCTTACCAAGCCTACTTGCCAAAGTATCTACACCGTTTTTCATTGCCTCAATCTGCAAGCTCTTACTAAGCTTTGGCGTCATCAAGTTACTTGAGGAAAGTTTGCCAACTTTTTTATCATAAGCATTAATTCGGTTAGCAATTTCAACAGAATTAAAACGCTTTATTTGTTTACTGAAATTACTCTTTTTAGAGTTCAAGGCCTGAGAAAATACGGATAATTGAGTCTGCCAATACTCGATATTTACCACTAGGTTGTGCATCTCGGTGTATAGCTTAATATCGTCATGAATATCCCTATCCTGAGCGAAATAACGGTAATAAGCAGCGCGTGTAGTATTCTTAACAACACCTTTTGACAAAAACCACTCCAGCCCCTTAATTTCACTACCATCAATCAACACTGCATGCGCACCATGTTTTTCAAGCGCCGTATCTAGCTTGTTAATCGTTCTCAATTCGTTTTCAAAGCCGGAACTGGCTTCTTTATAGGCTTCAAGAGCCTGACTTATATAGCCGGAGCGTTCGTATGCGTAAGGAATGGCCAATGCTGCTTCAGCAACACTTTGATTTGTAAGAGGGTAAGTCTTGGTACTAAACCAGGATTGAGTGGCAGCACGAAAATCACCAAGCTCCAGATGTGCCAAGCCATTCAGGTATAAGCCTGCAGCCGTACTGTCAGAGTCAAGGCGAACCTTTTTGAAAAACTCTAAAGCAAGGTCTGGCTTTCCCCCCTCCAAATAGAGTGAGCCGGACGCAAGATTAATTCGGTCAGCCAAAGCCAACTCTTCTTCGCTTTTACCTTTATTCAGTGAACTCGCTATCCAAAGCGTGCCGAGCGCTTTAGTTTTGTCATGGCTCGCTTCAGCATAAGCTATAGCAAGATTGTAATAAGCATAAGCAGCCCAGACTCCTCCGACCAAATCCCTTAGTGCTTTCGCTGCTCTCTGTGGGCTACCGAGCTCTATAAAGCAGTTTGCTCTATAAAAAGTCCAACGCTGTTTATCATCTAGTGACAGCTTATTCTTTAGTCCCTTGAATGACTTAAGCGCATTAATACAATCGTTATCGTTATAGTAGACTTCACCAAGCGTAAATCGCTCAGAATCACTAAGTTTGTTTTTTTGCTTGCCATTGATATCTAACAGCTTACGCGCTTTGTTAGACATGCTATAACCATGTAAGGCTGCGTTATAGTCGGCAGGATATTTTGAAATATAAGGCTCGTTCATCATCGCCAGTGCATTGAAGACGTCACCGCTATTTAGCTTGAATTTGACCATGCCCTCGTAGAGTTCTTCTGGAATGCCTTTGCTTTGGCTGGCGGCAAGTACAACTGTTGGAACAGATAGCAGAATAGAAAGAGTCAGGCACGCAAGAGCAAAGCTAAAAAGTTTGGTACATTGCAAGGCAACATAACGAGATGAGAACTGAAGAATACTACCTGACATAGAAAGCATGATGACAGCTACCATTGCTTAACTTTGAACAAGGGCTCTCGCTTACCAGCACTTTCAATAACTTCCATCTGTATGTATTTAGCCTTATTTTCCTTAGTGAATTTCAAGGCTTTCTTACGACGAAAATAGCTATTATCTGCACCCTGTCCGTTAAACTGGGCTGTTAATTTGTGCTGTCCATCAGCCAAACTTCCAAGATAGATTTTTTGAACCCCGCCCTTCTTTAAGGCTGCCAACTCAGACTTGTTGTACAAATGCGTAGCGACTAATTTGTCATCTAACAGAACTTCAATTGAATCAAGCGTAAAAGTAGTTTTGGCATCAAGGGATAGAAAAACAGCCAACTGGGTTTCAGTTGGATATAGTAACTGTTCTTCAAAATTATAAAGTTCTCTATTTAGCTCAATTAAGTCTGACTTGATCTGTTCGGCCTCTTTGGCAAGCTTAACCAACTCGGGAGACTTTTTCTTTACAGGAGATTTCTGAGACTGGCTTGCAGGAAGGCTATTGTTAGCGGGCTGAGCAACAGGGGGCGCTGCATTCAACTGCATACACGATATAGAGATTAGAACAACGAAAACAAGAAACCGCTGGATACCCATAACAAACTTCAAAATTTTATAAGTGATTGTTATTCTGATAATAGCAAGTCTTAAAGAAAAAAATCTGTGCTATGTCACTAAATAAGTAAGTAATTGTAATCGTGAAAGAAATATTGATTAAAGATTATCCAAACACCCCAACTTAGCGACTGAGATAGCGCATTGCGTCTTCGAGCCCTTCAACCGTCATTGGGTACATATTGTCCTCTAAGAGCTGCTTGGTTATCCCCAAAGAGCCGCCCTCCCCCCAGTATGACTCTGGCAGAGGGTTAACCCAAGCCACTTTATCAAAATGATCGGTCACACGCTGCATCCATACAGCGCCAGCTTCTTCATTCCAATGCTCGATACTGCCACCTGGCTGAGTTATCTCGTAAGGTGCCATTGATGCGTCACCAACAAAGAGTACTTTGTAGTCAGAAGAATATTTGTGAATCACATCGTAGATCGGCATGCTTTCGTTTGAACGACGAATATTGTTCTTCCATACACTTTCGTAAATAAAGTTATGAAAGTAGAAATACTCCATATGCTTGAATTCAACACGCGCCGCAGAAAACAACTCTTCGCAAACTTTTACATGAGGGTCCATTGAACCACCAATATCAAAGAAGATCAGCACCTTCACAGTATTGTGGCGCTCAGGCACAAGCTTAAGGTCAAGGTAACCGGCATTACGCGCGGTAGACCTTATTGTATCATCCAAGTCCAACTCATCAGCTGCCCCCTGACGAGCGAACTTACGCAAACGACGCAGCGCAAGTTTGATATTTCGAATCCCAAGCGTTACATCGCCATCAAGGTCTTTGTAGCCACGCTTCTCCCAAACTTTAACAGCACGACCATTTCGACCGTTTTTCTGTCCAATTCGAAAACCTTCAGGGTTATAGCCATTCGCACCAAAAGGTGATGTACCACCGGTACCAATCATCCGGTTCCCGCCTTGGTGCTTTTTCTTTTGCTGCTCGATCCGCTCTTTAAACGCTTCCATTAGCTCTTCGAGGCCGCCCATGGCTTCGATTTTATCCTTTTCTTCCTGAGTTAAGTTCTTCTCAAACTCTGCCTTGAGCCAATCTTCTGGAATCATTTCTTCGAAGAGATCATCAAGCGCTTCGATTCCCTCAAAATATTTGCCATAGGCGCGATCAAATTTGTCGAAGTTTTTCTCATCTTTTACAAGGCACAAGCGGCTTAAATAGTAAAACTCATCGATATCAGCAAAGACTATATTTTTCTCAAGCGCCTCCATTAAGTCTAAGAACTCCTTAAGCGTTGCTGGAACCTTAGAACGGCGCACTTCCTGAAAAAACTCTATTAACATCGAGATACCTCTTTTCTACTAATACAAACCGATTGCGAGTAAAAAATACTTTTAGGCTAACCCTTGCGCCTTGCCATAAATGCCAAGCGCTGCAGCAAGTGGACATCCTGTTCATTCTTAATCAATGCACCATACAAGGGTGGTATTGCTTTAGAGGGGTCTCGCTCTTGTAGAATTTGTTCGGATACTTCGTCAGCCATCAATAGTTTAAGCCAATCGATCAATTCGCTTGTTGAAGGCTTTTTCTTCAAGCCAGGAACTTTACGCACATCAAAAAACACATCGAGCGCCTCTTTAACCAAGCTCTGCTTCAAGCCGGGGTAGTGAACCTCCACAATTTTCTCCATTGTTTCGTGGTCTGGGAAGTTGATGTAATGGAAAAAGCAGCGTCTTAGGAATGCGTCCGGTAGTTCTTTTTCGTTGTTACTGGTAATCAATACAATTGGTCGATTTTTCGCCACAACACGTTCTTGTGTCTCGTAAACAAAAAATTCCATTTTATCGATTTCAAGAAGCAAATCGTTTGGAAACTCGATATCGGCTTTATCAATTTCATCAATCAATAGCACAACACGCTCTTCTGCTTCGAAGGCTTCCCACAACTTCCCTTTCACTATGTAGTTAGATATATCGTGAACACGGTCATTTCCTAACTGGGAATCTCTTAGACGTGACACAGCATCATATTCGTACAAGCCCTGCTGAGCCTTTGTTGTCGACTTGATGTGCCACTGAATTAAACGCGTGCCAAGTGATTCTGCTAACTGCTCAGCCAGCATAGTTTTACCAGTACCTGGCTCACCCTTAATAAGAAGAGGCTTTTCTAATTGAATCGCAGCATTTACAGCCATCTGTAAATCACCGGTCGCTACATAATCGCTAGTACCCTTAAAACTCATACTAATACCTTTTGATATAGACTCTTTGCCTCAAGCAGCCAAGACAAACTAAAACCAACAAATAGACAGACTGAAACTAAAGCCTGAATAGGAAAAACGTGAATTCTATTCTAGTTTTAAGTGCAACGGAAATCCTGGCAATAGATTATTTCAACAACAGTGTGTTCCAGAAACCATCCATATTGAGTTTTAAGCGCTATAATAAGGTACTAAAGCATGTGGAATTTGTGCAATTAATAACCTTAAATCATCAGTGAGCTCTTCCAATTGAAACAAGTTTTTTTCTTGATAGTGACGTTTATTTGCTTCTTCACCACTACCACAAACGCCCAACAAAGCCCTAGCGAAGTCGGCAATAAACAGACCCACCTTTCCTGCGCCATAATTACCAGCGAACATCTAACAATTTTACAATTATTCCAACGAGGACTACCTCAACAAGTCGCAATTGATTCACTACCAGATATAAGCAGAAAAGCCCGTAAGCGCGTCGAGTATGTGTATCAACTGGCCAAAGATATTGGTACGTTAAACGCCTATTCCGATATCAACACAAATTTTGCCCGCTGTTCAACTCTTGTATACAAGAACAAAGGTCTACCCGCCATAGATTTGGCCGAGCACGCATACTATTTTTGCTCTGGTGAAAACAAACTTCGATTCGAGATTATCCTGCTCATCGACCAGGGACTTTCGCAAGAAAAATTAGAAGCTCAGATTCCTACTACGCATCATAAAGTATTAAAACAGTACCAAAATCTAATAAAACGTAAGGGCACTCTTGCAGCATTTGACCTCACTGCAAACAATCTCAAAGCTTGCTTACAACAAATTGAATAGTTTTTTATTTAAAGTGTTGACTTGGTCGAGCCTCTTCTCTAGTATACGCGCCACTTCGACGGAGAAGCAGTTGCGTCCCCTTCGTCTAGAGGCCTAGGACACCGCCCTTTCACGGCGGTAACAGGGGTTCGACTCCCCTAGGGGACGCCATTTTCCTTCTTAACTTCTCCAATACCTCTCGAATACTTCCAAGAACTTAGTCTCCCCCTAGATATAGATACCAACCCAATCTTTTTACGTTTTTTTGCACCATTTTCCACCTGTTTTTACCCGCGTCAACTAAACTGCTTATAGACAAACTACGCGCCCAACTTATCCGAACAAGTTTTGGTGCGATTTAGGGATTTTCTATTGAGACAAAGTATGACCGATAAAAACGACGTATTACTTGCCAGACAACCAATTTACGACCGTTCAAAAACAGTCACTGGTTACGAGCTACTCTTTCGCAGTGAATGCGACACCCCCATTAGTAGCTTTGATGGCAACCTAGCAACGTCACGGGTTTTACTTAATTTATTTACAGAAAGCGATATATCAAGCATTACGAATAACCTGCCTGCCTATGTCAATTTTACTGCTGAACTCCTGCATAACCCACCACTATTCAACCCTGATACGGCGGTAATAGAAGTACTGGAAAATATCGAAATTACAGACAAGGTTGTTTCCAGCCTAAAAAAGCTTAAACAACGCGGTTTCACGCTAGCACTTGATGACTTTATTATGGATGAACGTTATCAACGCATATTGCCACTGGTAGACATTATTAAACTAGAACTACCTGAAATGGACGATGATGAATTACAGGCAACTATTAAAAACCTTAAGCAGCATGACGTAACTCTTCTGGCGGAAAAGATCGAAACACCTGAGCAATTTAAGCGCTGCCACGAACTTGGCTGCGACCTCTTCCAAGGCTATTTTTTATCCAAGCCCGAGATAATTAAAGGTAAGAAAATCGCTGCAGGAAAAATGACAATAATTAACCTAATTTCTGAAATTCAAGCACCCGAGATTGATATGGATGGCTTAACCTCCATCATTTCCCGAGACCCGGCACTAAGCTTCAAGCTACTCAAGCTTATTAACTCCGCCGCCTTTAAACGAAGCAACACCATAGACTCTATTCACAAGGCTGTCACCTTACTGGGCATAGATAAAATTAAGAGCTGGGCCAGCTTGCTGGCATTAAGCAAGTTGGACGACAAGCCCGAAGCGCTGCACTATATGGCGCTGGTACGTGCACTAATGTGTGAAAGGCTATCGGAATATATTGAACCAAGCCTAAAAGACCAGTTTTACACCGTCGGCCTGCTTTCTTGCCTTGATGCATTTTTTGATCAATCACTAAGCGATATCGTCTCTCATATTTCATTAGCACCGGGAATAAATGATGCGCTCACTCTATTAAAAGGTAATGCCGGACTTGCCCTATCCACCACAATTGCCTTTGAACAGTCTGAATGGCAAAAGTTAGACTGGACAGCATTAGCCAAATTCGAGTTAAATGCTAAACAAATCAATGAGATCTATTTCGAATCATCTCGAAGGGCCTTGGAAATTTCTGCAGAGAATTAGTACTCAGGCCACCCCAATAAACTTAGGAAACGTTTATTTAGCATGGCTAACTCCCTTATTCTTGTTATCAATTGTGGCAGTTCATCTTTAAAGTTTGCACTCTACTCAACCCACCCTGAAACAAGCCTTCTCGCAGAAGGCTTGGCAGAGTCGCTTAATCAGACAGAAGGCAAACTTACTGTTAAGCACTCAGGTGAGAAAGAAACCCTCTTATTAAACCTATCTTCGGAACTTGGCAACAGCCATGCGCTTGCCCTACAAGCAGCAATAGAGAAACTTGCTCGGCACTTTCCAATCAAAGAAGAACTCAAGGCCATCGGACATAGAGTTGTTCACGGCGGTAATATCTTTAGCGAATCTGTTGTGATTAGCGAACAAGTACTTGAGCAGATCAAAGCCTGCATCCCCCTTGCTCCATTGCATAATCCAGCCAATATAGTGGGTATCGAGAGCTTACAAGTGCTGCACCCTAATCTCCCACAAGTTGCAGTATTTGATACGGCATTCCATCAAACAATGCCAGCCAAAGCTTATACTTACGCACTACCCTACAAGCTTTATTCTGAACATAATGTTCGCCGCTATGGTTTTCACGGTACCAGTCACCGCTATATTGCTAAGCGTGCATCTGAAACGATAAATAAGTCATTGCCAGAGCTAAACATTATTACCGCTCACCTGGGTAACGGCGCAAGTGTTGCGGCAATAAAAAACGGTAAAAGCGCTGATACAAGTATGGGCATGACCCCACTTGAAGGGCTTGTAATGGGCACCCGATCTGGCGACATCGACCCAGGTATTTTTGACTTTCTAATCAGTCAGAATTACTCACCCGAGGAGATATCCGAACTCCTAAACAAGCAAAGCGGTTTACTCGGTATATCTGAGCTGAGCAACGATATGCGCACAATTTGTGAGAAGGCAGATGAAGGTCATACCCAATGCAAACTTGCTTTGGAGGTATTTTGCTTTAGAGCGGCCAAACACCTGGCCGGCATGATGACCTCACTAGAACAAATAGATGCACTGGTGTTCACCGGTGGAATTGGCGAGAACTCAGCTGTCGTTAGGCAAAATATTGTCAAACACTTGTCAATTTTCGGCTTTACTATTAACCATGCAGCAAACAATCAGCCTTCTTCACGTAACGAATGCTACAACGGGCTTTCTATTCATGAAGACCAATCTATCCCGGTACTCGTCATCCCAACTGACGAAGAAGCTATGATTGTAGAAGACACTCTATCGCTAATATAACAAATGCTATGCGGCCACTTCTACCAGCTATTGCAACGAACCATTATGCTCTCAAACCCTTAGAATATTTGAGAACAGATTTAAGGAAAGTCTAATATGTCTAAGTCATTTTTTATTGCACCAACCGCTAAAAATGCCGGCTTAACATCCGTCAGCCTTGGCCTACTCAGAGCGCTTGACCAGATAGGTGTAAGAGTTGGTTTTTTTAAGCCGATTACACAAATTACCCAAAGTCACCCCGATCACTCTGTCCACTTTGCTAATGCAATCAATCATATAGACAGCCCAAAGCCTATTCCACTGAAGACAGCACAAGATTACCTTACACGCGGCGACAAAGACCTTCTTATGGAAGAAGTAATCGAAAACTTCCATAAGATAAAAAAGCTGTACGACGTAATAATCATTGAAGGAATTGTTCCAACAACAGACGAAGCTCATACCAGCGTGCTCAATAAGGAAATGGCAAACAGTCTCGACGCAGAAATCATTCTGCTTGTGCCAATGACCTCCTTGCCAAGCAATTGTTCAGTTGATACCTTCGATGACCACCTAAAAACATCCTTGAGCCTATTCTCCTCAATTAAAGCCGGTGTCATTGGCTGTATTTTGAATAAAGTAGGCTGCGCACAAAACGCCAAACAACTGCACGATGATGCGATTTCGCTCACCGAAGCAACAGAGGTCGAAAACTGCCAACAACTACTCAGCACCAGCACCTTAATAGAAGCATCCACAGTGCTTAGTGAAAGTTTTCATTCTATAGGCCAGATACCGCTTGTACCGGCTTTACAGGCGCCGCGAGTCTTTGATATCGCAAATGAGCTACAAATGAAGGTTGTACCCGGAACGGGTAACGAGGAGATTTTGCGTACCCGAAGGGTTACGAGGATCGCCATTTGCGCGCGCAGTGTTAGCAATCTCATCAGTGCCCTAACCCCAGGCTGCCTGCTGGTAACCCCTGGCGATAGGAGTGACGTGCTACTTGCTGCTGGAATGGCGGTACAAAATGGCCTTCCTCTAGCGGGCATCGTGTTAACGGGCAACTACCAACCCGACGAAAGTATTCTCGACTTCTGCCGCCCGGCACTTCAAAACGGCTTACCACTGCTTAGTACGCATCATGACACCTTTGAAACCGCCGTCGCATTATCCAAGCTTGAAAACAAAGTTCCGCTAGATGATTTAAATAGAATGGATGAGGTAATGACGACAGTTGCCGACCATCTGGATATAGACTGGCTCAAGCTACACTGCGCGCATTTTCAGATAATTGATAGCGAAATGCCGGCGGAGAAAGGCGTGTTGCGCGTTCTTTATCGCAGTGTAGCTTGAGCCAGTCTATATCCAGATGGTCGGCAACTGTCGTCATTACCTCATCCATTCTATTTAAATCATCTAGCGGAACTTTGTTTTCAAGCTTGGATAATGCGACGGCGGTTTCAAAGGTGTCATGATGCGTACTAAGCAGTGGTAAGCCGTTTTGAAGTGCCGGGCGGCAGAAGTCGAGAATACTTTCGTCGGGTTGGTAGTTGCCCGTTAACACGATGC
>NZ_LWGG01001010.1:0-838 GCF_001635365.1 Oleiphilus sp. HI0128
TCAGGTACATTTTAATTTGTAGAGGCTTCGTCGGTGGTGTGTTCCTAGGGAATCCGGTAAAGTCGTCAACTTAATTATTTTAGCCACAGGCAACGAACTAAAGTTCCGCCTTCGGCTACACAACGTGGTGTTGTTCTACTTGGGTGTTCTAAAACATCTAACCAGTTCATCAAACATCACTCCGGCCACAAAACACGTGGGCTCCACTGGACGCGCAAAAAGACGCGCGCCGTTTATAAAAGCGTTAGTAGTCTTAGGCATCGAAGGCTAAGGGTTAAGTTAGCGGGTAACGGCTGAATAAATCGTTCTTTTCATCACATTATTCAACTGCAAACCAGCGCATAATACCTCGTTCTGTTTAAGGCCACTTCGTAAGAAACGACATACAATATTAGCGAATAATTCATTCTTATCCTGATCAAGCGAGAGTGAAGAACAAACAAATGATCGAAGTTAAAAAATCGTAGTAGTCGGG
Source organism: Oleiphilus sp. HI0128 (assembly GCF_001635365.1). Classification (NCBI taxonomy): domain Bacteria; kingdom Pseudomonadati; phylum Pseudomonadota; class Gammaproteobacteria; order Oceanospirillales; family Oleiphilaceae; genus Oleiphilus; species Oleiphilus sp. HI0128. Next base: position 476 of record NZ_LWGG01001010.1, read on the forward strand.
AAGTGGATTGTTATAAATAACCACCTAGGTAACCGCACTACTAACCAGTAGCAGCACAGGATATCTAATAAAAGCGGCCAAAGAGCCGGCCACTGTTATTAGCTACCTGTGTGCAAGGCGTTAAATGTTTTTTGGCCTTTAGGTTTAAGGCTCAATACTCGGCAAGGAGTGCTCGTTTCTTTTCATACATTCCTCCGTTTAAGTTTTTAGGGTAAGTGGCACGGTTTCCCGCTGTTCCGCTCCGCTGTTTAAGTTTCTCAGGTACATTTTAATTTGTAGAGGCTTCGTCGGTGGTGTGTTCCTAGGGAATCCGGTAAAGTCGTCAACTTAATTATTTTAGCCACAGGCAACGAACTAAAGTTC
>NZ_LWGG01001011.1:0-694 GCF_001635365.1 Oleiphilus sp. HI0128
AAGGCTCTGGAGAAGAAAAAGGCTCTAGAGAAGAAAAAAGCTCTGGAGAAGAAAAAGGCTCTGGAGAAGAAAAAGGCTCTAGAGAAGAAAAAAGCTCTAGAGAAGAAAAAGGCTCTGGAGAAGAAAAAGGCACTGGAAAAGAAAAAAGCACTGGAACTTGAAGAAGCCCTAAAAATCAAAGAGCGTGAATTGGCTCGACAAGCTCAAGAGAAAGTCTTACTGGAAAAGATGCGTAAGCTTGAAGAGGATCGACTTTTAGAAGCAAAAGCTGCTGAAGAAAAGGCGCGCCAAGCTGAGCTCGAAGCCGCGCATGCCTTTGAAGTGAGTGAGGTCGAGCGTTTTATGGCTGCAATTAAACGTAAGGTGCAAACCAGATGGCGTATTCCTCCCAAATCAACCGGTTTAAGCGTCACCTTAACAATAGAGCTTTTACCAAGCGGTGAGTTAAAAGCGGTTGGGATTAAAAGTACTAGCGGAAACCCGGTCTATGATCGCTCAGCAGAGCATGCTGCTAGCAGCATTAGTACCTATCCTGTTCCTGATGATGTAAATATATTTGATCGGCACTTTCGTAAGTTCTCGATGCGATTTTCACCTGTTGATTAGTGAACGTTTTTTAGATAAATGTTCTTGTGACGAAATTCTGAGGTTTGAATGAAGAAGTTTCTAATACTGATATTAACTGCATTTGTAT
>NZ_LWGG01001012.1:0-569 GCF_001635365.1 Oleiphilus sp. HI0128
TAGAGGCTGGCCTTGGTCGACTACAGTGTCGTTTTCAGTTGCGTTGTCAGAAGTCTTACTCATGTCTTTACTATGCTTAGCTTATTACGGAGGCCATGTTATGACTGCTTAGGCTTGTCGTTTTGCGTATTGCTTTGAAGGTCTTTTGACGAATCAGGCTCTTTTGGTGCCTGAAACAGCTTGTCATACTCATCTCTTGGTAAGGGCTCGAACTCTTCAGCTTCTTTGAGCGTTTCAACTCCGTAGAAGTACATCCTGTTTTGCCGACTATCCTTGCTCATGCAATACAAATGATTTAAAATATTCAGAGGTTCCCTAGTTTTCAAATCTATTTTTAAGTGCCTAGGTCAGCTATTGTTGATAGCTATTAAAAGTAGTTGATCTTACAAGGTTTTTCAATGCGCTGACGCATGCGCTTTACAGGGAGTTTCGAGATTATGTTTAAGCACGGGACATGGGTTCTGTTAATTGCGGTTTTGATTACTGGATGTACTCAATCTCAGACAGAAACTGTTGATGGCATAGGTTCGGTCGAAGGTTTTTCCCCCGCCACCCAGATAACACAAAAA
>NZ_LWGG01001013.1:0-885 GCF_001635365.1 Oleiphilus sp. HI0128
AAATTTCTATTATTGAGGTATTTACGAACAGTATTTCGTGACAATCCGGTCTTCCGAGCAATCGATCGAATCGATTGTCCCTCCCGAATATGCCAGCGTCGAATTACGCTTAGTAGAGCCACGTCTATCACTCCATTTTCTCCTGCTTTGCTGAAGCAGGGATAGGTTTATACGTGGGTCAAAATTCGATGCAAATATATGGCTTTAGTGGGTCAGTTTTGGGTGCAAATCAACAGCTAGGGAAGGAAATTATTGTTAAACAAGGCATCCAGGTATCCCTTGCCAACAATGGTGAAGAAGGCTACGAGAAAGCCATAAAAGGCAATTTCGATTTCATATTAATGGACATGCAAATGCCTTTAATGGATGGCTGCCAAGCTACCGAAAAGATACGGGAAAGCAATCAGAAGATCCCTATCATCGCGATGACCGCAAATGCCATGGCAGAAGACAAAGCAAAATGTCTTGCCTCGGGCATGAATGACTACGTGACCAAGCCCGTCAATGACAATGAGCTCTTTTCTGCCATTCTCAAACATGTCAAAGGCATCAGACAAAAGCAAAATCAAGCGCTATGCCCTCAGGAACAGCACCTTTCGGAACCAATCGAGCAGGTACAAACTGCCTCTGCGCCAGAGGAAAGCAGAATAAGTCAGGAGCTGTCGACTGAAGTCGAGGAAGTCGAGGAAGTCGAGGAAGTCGAGGAAGTCGAGGAAGTCGAGGAAGTCGAGGAAGTCGAGGAAGTCGAGGAAGTCGAGGAAGTCGAGGAAGTCGAGGAAGTCGAGGAAGTCGAGGAAAGTTTAAGCTCGGATCAACAAGAATCAAATAACACTGATGAACCAACAGAAAACGAAAATTCTTTAAACAAGACAGAACCGCCTCCAG
>NZ_LWGG01001014.1:0-3608 GCF_001635365.1 Oleiphilus sp. HI0128
GTCGAAGCAAAGGCTCCTGCGAAGAAAGCGGCTCCGGCTAAGAAAGCAGCTCCGGCTAAAAAAGCAGCTCCGGCTAAGAAAGCGACTCCAGCTAAGAAAGTAGCTCCGGCTAAGAAAGCGACTCCAGCTAAGAAAGCAGCTCCGGCTAAGAAAGCGACTCCAGCTAAGAAAGCAGCTCCTGCTACAAAGTCTCCGTTGAAATTGACTGCACTCAATGGTGTTGGACCAGCTTTAGAAAAGAAACTTATAGCAGCCGGTATCACATCAATCGAGCAATTGGCCAAGCCTTCAGCAAAAGATAAAAAAGCACTTGAGGAGTTCAGCAAAGTCAGAGGTTCTGACACGTGGCAAAAACAAGCTGCAGAGCTGAACAAAGCTAAATAGCCTCGTAGAAGCAATTAAACATTAGGCCATAACTCTCCTGTTATGGCCTTCCATTTACACCCAAAAATTCTCTCTATTCCCCGACCTTCCAGTTTGTTAACCCATATTTCACATTGTTTTGAAATACAATTACTTACTGTAACTATTTTGTAACGTTGTACGTCACATCGTTACAAGTCTATAACCAAGTCGTGTTTTTCATTCTTGAAAATTACCATACAATTTACTTATAACTTACACATATAACTAATTTGCTTTGGTAACTACTTTGCATAAGCCGATTCATAAAGGTCTGACATTTCTTTCAACTCTCGCGATAACTTCGCCAGTGTTAGCTGCGGTATCGGTTGAGGATACTGAAAGCTCGACAATGCTATTGAAACTCATGGCAAGTGCAGGACTGGCAGCATTGTTTGGGACACTGTGCTTCATTTTGTTCCGTCTTAATGCCCGGCTAAAAAACAACGTAAAGTCGCATGAAGCTACCGAACAACTCATGTCGAAACTAAGTAGCGCGGTAACAAATAGTGGTTCCAGTATTGTTATTACAAGCAGCTCAGGCTTGATTGAATATGTAAATGACAAGTTTTGCCAAATAACGGGCTACCAACGCGACGAAATCGTAAATAAGCCAATCGGCATTCTCAAACCAAGCTCTGAACATTGCGCAGCTGATATTTGTGCTCTCGATAGCGGCTTCCTGCAAAAACAAGATAGTTGGGAAGGTGAAATTCTTTGCTCTAAGAAAGATTCTAGCGTTTTCTGGAACACTATTACGATCTCGGCCGTCTATGATAAACATAACGAAATTAGTAGTTACGTCCTGTCCGCCGTTGACGTCACAGCCTTAAAAGAAGCTACCCAGAAAATGGAGCACTTGGCTCTTTTTGACTCCCTGACCGGTTTAGCAAACCGTCGGCTTTTTATTGATCGACTGCACCAATCCATTCTTAATGCACGACGACATCAAAAACTGACAGCGCTGTTCTTTCTCGACCTAGACCAATTTAAACGCATCAACGACACGCTGGGACACCAGGCAGGTGATCAATTACTGCTTACGGTTGCTGACCGTTTAAAATCCTGTGTTCGAAAGCAAGATACAGTTGCCCGTTTAGGGGGGGATGAATTTACCATTCTGCTTAACGATATATCCGATATCGATAAAATATCTGCCATTGCTCAAACGATCCTGGACACTCTTAAGGAACCAGTTAGGTTGGGTAAACATGAGGTGATTGTATCAACAAGTATCGGCATTACCTTAGCACCAACAGACAGCATCAATAGCGAAACGCTCATGAAGAACGCCGACCTTGCCTTATATATGGCTAAAGAGAACGGTCGAGATGGCTACCACTTCTTTACTGAAGCCTTAAACCTCCGCGCAAACAAGCTTCTGGAAATTGAAAATGAATTACGTGAAGCAATTAAAAATAACGACTTTTACCTAAACTATCAGCCTCAAATTAATCTGAAGACGGGTGAAATATCTAGCGTTGAAGCTCTGATACGCTGGGAGCATGCGACGAAGGGAGACATTTCCCCTGCTGACTTTATTCCCGTAGCCGAAGAGACCGGCTTGATCGTACAAATTGGTGAATGGGTGCTGAGAAACGCATGTAAAGAAATCATGCAATTAAATGCCCTAACTGGTCGCTCATTGAGAGTTGCAGTTAACTTATCGCCACGCCAGTTTGATGACCCGGAACTGGTAAATGTTGTTTCAAGCGCCCTCGAGCATTCAGGCCTCGCCGCAGAAAACCTGGAAATAGAAGTAACCGAAAGTATGCTAATGAATGACATTGATGCTGTCATAGCTCAACTCAATAGCATCAAATCTACTGGTTCCACTATTACCATCGATGACTTTGGTTCAGGCTACTCCTCTTTAAGTTATTTAAAGAGCCTACCTGTAGATATTCTGAAAATTGACCAGTCATTTGTTTACGATATTCCTGATGACCTCAATGCCATGGAAATCGCGTCTGCGGTCATTGCCGTTGCACATAAACTTAACCTGAAGGTCGTTGCAGAAGGCGTTGAAAATATCGACCAAAGAGACTTCTTGGTAATCAATAAATGCGACTATGCTCAAGGATACTTCTTTAGCCGGCCATTGACCTTCAAGAAAATGCATAATTTCTTCATTGAAAGTGACCTAAAGACTGCTTAAGCATCCTCTTCTTAAGTAGTCTATTGCCCCTCCCCCAGCACTAATCAAAAATGTAAAACACTGTAAATCCGCTGCACTTGTGTGAACCTGTACTCTAGCTTAACGCTACCCAATTCCATTTACATAGAATTACATGATGTATAATGTCGTCACATTTGAGAATTTGGAGACTAAACAATGCTGGTTGTTTTCATACATAGCCTTGAAATAGCATTACTTACTTTGCTCGGCACACTTGCCTTCCGCGTACATAACTTATACACAGCTGCTGGCTACGCAGAGAGCGGGCATATTGACAGAGTGATTAAGCGCTTGATGCAAGGCGATGTTGTCGATAATCAAGAGTACGAAACCAAGATGGAAAGTCTTAAAAAAGCTCAAACCTTTTCTGGCATCCAGCTGTTAGACATCAAAAGAAATTATGGTGACCTGCACCAGGAGAATCTGTCTTGGTTACGCGAAGCGATTAGCCTTTACCTGATTGGAGCAATCGATTTGATTGGCAAAGAAGCAAAGTGCGGCACTCAAAGCAGGAAAGAGATAGCGATGTTGGTATTAAAGTCTAATTTAAATTTGACGACAGAAAATGCGCTCGCCTACTACAGGGAAGCACTCTACCGAAAACTTAGTAGTGACAACGACTTAATGGTTAGAGCTGGCGCGAAGGCTGCCAAGAACTGGTCAAGCTATGACCGTATTCCTAAGGAAATGTCGTTGAGTGCACAGCTTGATGAGTGGGGAATATTTGCCTAACCGGCAAATAGCTCCCAATTCCGGCCTAAATCAACGGCCTCATTATTGACCGGTCGGTTATCTTCAATTCTCACAGCACTTATTACCGGGCGACTCCATTCACCGCCATCGCTTCGAGTCATCGAATCAAGATCAACAGATCTAACTTGATAAACTACCTGATCATACATAACTTTAGAGCGATGAGATAAGCCATATACAAAGCGGCAATAGTCCAGCTTTAAGCTATATAAGCTCTTTTCGGTTTTATTTATTTTTTGAATTAGAACGTTTTTCAGGCCGTCGGCGTAATCCA
>NZ_LWGG01001015.1:0-378 GCF_001635365.1 Oleiphilus sp. HI0128
TGATTGAGATGTACTTATGAATCTATTATTCACACCTCAATGTACATTTTTTTACTTATAACACTCTAAAAAGACGTATAATCCTACAATTCTTAAATTAAAGCTATTTCTTAGATAATAGCTGTATATTTCTAACTTGCTAGGAAAAACATGTTTCGTTTTGTGAGACTCTTGAGCTTTTCAGCTTGGTCCTTGGCCGCAATGATATCTGGTGCCTTTTTCTTAATGGCCTCTTTCTTCCTTTATTTGACGCCAACACTTCCTGATGCCGAGCAACTTAAGCACACCCAATTACAAACACCCTTACGTATTTACTCACTTGATAGCAAAAGCATAGCCGAGTTTGGCGAAAAGAGAAGAAAGCCAATAAATATTGGT
>NZ_LWGG01001016.1:0-619 GCF_001635365.1 Oleiphilus sp. HI0128
TACTACGAGGCAGCCCAAGCCCCTTTCTTGCAATATTTATATCACTTCGTACTTACACAAATATCATAAAAAAAACAGATTGGAAGAGGCGGTCATGGTATTTAGTTTAGAGAAGGTCAGGCAGCCACATTGGCTGCCTTGGTTATTTCGAAGATTTAGGGCCGTCAGGTGGTGACGGCCTGTTTGAAGGTGGGGTAGGTTTATCTTTATCAGATTCTAACAACTCATCGACCGTGCGAAATCGAAGTTTAAGTTCATGATCCTGTTTAGGCTTTTTCTTCTTTTTGAGCATGTGGAACATGAACCACCAGAAGAACAGCATGGCACATGGTTTTTGGTTTAGTTTATCTTCAACATCTTCGTCACAAACAAAAAAGCTTAGTTTGTCATCGGCGTTTTTCAAGGTAGTTGTCGCCTGAGCATTTAAGCTGCTTGTTTTTCCTTCTCCGGGTTCAACTTAACGTCACCCACTTTCTCCCAGTTCCGCGTAGCTTTTGACCACCTTATTTGGTTCTTTCTTTTCATCTTGCGATAAAGCTCATCCCTCTTCGATAATATTTCTTCATCCAGACCTAAGTGCCTTTGCTCTGGGGTAACAAAGTTAATTCGACTATGCCGG
>NZ_LWGG01001017.1:0-398 GCF_001635365.1 Oleiphilus sp. HI0128
AATCAATTGTTTTTATTAAGCAAATTAATATGTAACAAGATGTACGTAAGAAACAGAAATACAGGCGAGTGCTATTTAAAGTGCGACAAGGAAGAGTCACGCCCAAGCAAAGTGCAATGATTACTTGCAGAACTGAAGATGCAACGCAATGGTGCTAACAGACTAAAAAAGCCTGCGAGGTGAGCGGTGGCACAATTCTGAGAAAGTTAAAACTTTCCGTCCTAACTGAAAGGAAGAACGCGTGTTATAAGTACCGAGTTCCTTAGCGTTAGATAGCGCCTTAACTCTAATTGCATCAAGGGTTTCTTTGGATTCTATTAACCTAGCCATAGTGTCACCAATCTCTCATCAACAGTTTTTATGAACAACACTAGGTATTACGTCAATGTTTAGTATTT
>NZ_LWGG01001018.1:0-572 GCF_001635365.1 Oleiphilus sp. HI0128
AATAATATAACCACTACCTATAGTTCAAAGATAGCCACGATTCTCGTGGAAAGTTACTTCCAGAAAAATCAATTTAGCTTTGATGTCACATTAGATTTTTATCAATTTCCTCTACCCTGCATCAATTAAATCTATCCAGAAACACCAGATTTTAGCGTTTTAAGGCTGGTGTTTTGTACTAGCAAGGTCACTGCCTAGCGAAACTGAATAACTACGGTTAAAGGGGCAAAATTCGACTTTGTATGAATTAACCCATTTCGAAAATGCGTCAATGCATTTTCTCTTCAGAAAAATGAGCTATAGCTCATGATTGATTTAATTTCATTTGATGATACGAATAAAAATAAACGGAGATTTTCATGAAATTAATTTTGATGCAACTTACTGATAAATTTAAATTACAAACAACTGACGAATTAGAAACCCTGAAAGAGATTATTTTATTCGATAAGGACATAATCAATTACTTGTTTGATCATCCAACAATTGAAAAAGCTTTAAAGCAATATCTGATTGATAAAGAGCTGAATGACCCCCTGTGTCAGGATAGTTGTCGCCTCTGTTAATTTTTA
>NZ_LWGG01001019.1:0-24346 GCF_001635365.1 Oleiphilus sp. HI0128
ACGAATTTCAAGATACTAACACCATTCAATATGCCTGGCTTCGCGTACTCGCAGGCAACCGAATCCCCATTATGGTAGTGGGCGATGATGACCAATCTATATACGGCTGGCGTGGCGCGAAGATAGAGAACATTCAACAGTTCCAAAACGACTTTGCCCAGCCTTTAGTTATTAAGCTGGAACAAAACTATCGATCGACCTGCACTATCCTGAACGCGGCCAATGCTTTGATCTCAAACAATAGCGGACGTTTAGGAAAAGAGCTATGGACTGATGGCAGTGAAGGTGAACCGATAGACCTTTATGCCGCGTTCAACGAACAAGACGAAGGCAACTATATTGCTGACCGCATCAATGCTTGGGTGAACCAAGGCCAGCTACGTTCACAATGCGCTATTCTCTACCGCTCCAATGCACAGTCGCGTGTCATTGAAGAATTTTTAATTCGCCAGGCTGTCCCTTATCGAATTTATGGCGGCCTACGCTTCTACGATCGTCAAGAGATTCGTAATGCCCTCGCCTACTTACGTTTGGTTTATTATCGACACGATGATGCCGCCTTCGAACGAGTGGTAAACGTACCAACTCGTGGTGTTGGCAATAAGACCCTTAGCGATATTCGTGAACACGCTCGAGATCAGGGAGTGTCTCTCTGGCAGGCCTGCGTCGAACGTTTGCAGCTAGGCCTGATTAAAGGCAAGGCCAATGGCTCTCTGAATGCCTTTATCGATATGATAGATGAACTTAGTGCAGAACAAGACGAGCTAAACTTATTCCAACTCACCGAAAGAGCTATCGGGCAATCGCAGCTTAAAGAGTTTCATGCGAAAGAAAAGGGTGAAAAAGGCCAGGCCCGCATTGAAAACCTCAATGAGCTTTTATCGGCAACCAAAGATTTCGAAGCTGAAGATGACGAGCTAAGCCCATTAGCTAGCTTTATTGCCCAGGCAGCCTTGGATGCAGGCGAGCAACAAGCCGAAGAACATCAGGACTGCGTGCAACTAATGACGCTTCACTCTGCAAAAGGCCTGGAGTTCCCTTTCGTGATTCTGGCAGGGATGGAAGAAGGTCTATTCCCGCACCAGATGTCAATGGAAGAGCCTGGAAGGTTAGAAGAAGAACGCCGACTCTGTTATGTCGGAGTCACTCGCGCAATGGAGAAGCTAGTGCTCACCTATGCCGAGTCACGACGCCTGTATGGCCAAGAGAAGTTCAACCCCATGTCTCGTTTTGTACGAGAGATACCACCAGGGCTAATACAAGAAGTTCGCATAAAAAATAGTGTTTCTACACCGGTCTCCTTCAGCCAATCTTCAAGCAGCGATATGCAAGTTGGCGATTCGCAATTCCAACTAGGTCAAGTTGTTCGGCATGGCAAGTTTGGTGAAGGCACTGTACTCAATTATGAAGGCCAAGGTGCCCATGCACGTATTCAAGTTAACTTCCCAGAAGCTGGCAGTAAGTGGCTAGTTCTATCTTATGCAAAGCTTGAAGCCGTCTAGCCTTTTTTGGTGGTGACTGGAACTTGTGCATAGTAAGCAAAACGCTATTTATCAGCTACTATTAAAGAGTTTCCAGTATTATTTAATAGGACCTTTGATCACATGGCGTCGCCAGAAGAGTTACAACTAGAACAAAAATCTCGTGCACTTCAACTAAAAGAAGATGCACTAAACCGCCAAGCGACCCAGCAGCAGAAAACTGAAGAACGCATTAAAGCGCACCAAGATAGCGTTGCCAAAAAAGAGCGCGCTAACCAGTTAAAAACTCAAGACCTAATAAAACGCGAACGTAAACTTAAAGAAGACAATACACTTCTCCAACATGAGAGAGAAGCATTTAACACGGCACAGCAGGCAGCTGAGTCTCGCCGCCAACCCGCGATGATTATTCTGCCGATTATGCTTATCGCTTGTATTATTGGCGGCTATTTTGCCTACGAGCAACTTGCCAAGAAGCAGCTTCACTACAACCAAATAGCCTCCGCCTCAAAGAATATTGATAAACTCGCAAATATTCTCAGTTTGACTCAGGATGAGGTGCTTACCCAAACCACTGCCTTAGCCAGTAAAAAAACTGAACTGGATAAAACCAAAGGTATGCTGTTGGAGCTAAAACAAAGCACCGACCAACTTCGAAGAGAAATACAGCTACTTAAAGGCGACCAGGAAACTAGCGCCTCGGAGAAAGCATCCCTAGTGGAGTCAGCTGATAACCTTGCACAACAACTCAGTGAACTCAAAAACCAGTTAGAAGATAAATACTTAACCATCGATATTATCGAGGCACTGGTTGATTATCAGGAAGATCACCTTGAAAACGTAAAAGGCGAACTCGCAACAAAACAAGAACTCTTAGCCAAGCATGAAGATTCGCTGAGTGAACAACAAACTCAAAGAATGAAGCTCGAGCAAGCACTGAATGAAAAAGACAGCCAACTCAAAGAAAAGAGCCAGAGCTTACAAACGGCCCAAGAGGAACTTGATCAGGCTCAGCGTCAGTTAACTGAAGCCCAACAAAAATTGAATGCTTTTACCGAAGCCATTAAAGCACCTGAAGCACCTCAAAAATAAAGATTCTATCTCTAAAAAAGGGTCTGCCTTATCTGTAGGCAGACCCTTCCACGGCTCGCTGGCTGGTTAGCACCCTCGGCCTACGGCGCTAGCCTTTCGATCGACCAACTATCATCATGCAAACGCGTATATTGGAAACGATCATGAAGTCGATTTTCACGTCCTTGCCAAAATTCGATTCGAGCCGGCACTATGCGATAGCCGCCCCATGACGAAGGTAAAGGAATCGAACCGGATTTAAATTTCTCTGCCGCTTCACGATACTTTTGTTCTAGAAAAGAACGAGACTCGATCACTTCGCTCTGATCACTACACCAAGCACCAATCTGACTGCCACGCGGCCTGGTTGCAAAATATTTCAAGGAAGCGGCACTGGATATCTTTTCACAACGTCCTTCCACCTTCACCTGACGGTTCAGTGGTAACCAGGGGAACAACATCGCTACTTGAGGGTAGGCTTTAATCTGCTGAGACTTTCGGCTGTTGTAGTTAGTGAAGAAAACAAAGCCGTTTTCATCAAATAACTTCAGTAATACCGTTCGAATGGAGGGGCCTACTTCAAGGTCTGTTGTCGCCAGACTGAAGGCATTTGCATCTTGTATGTCTGCATCATTTGCCTGTTGAAACCAGTGTTCAAACTGCTTGAACGGGTCATCAAGTAATTCATCACGGTCCAGGCCCTGGCTCATATATTCGCGACGATAGTCACCGATATCCATACTCTCTTCCTAGCTTGTTGAATCAGATTTAGCTCCAATATTGAGGCTAATATCTTGATAATACAAGCTAAGTAAAAGCGAGAGAAGAGAAATCTTGTTTCTATGCCAAATTCGCGAAAAAGCGCTTTTGGATCCAAGCATCAAGTGACGCTTTACCAGGCCCATACATCACCAAAACCAAGAGCATCGCGCCCCAGAAATAGTGGTCATTAACACCACCTGGGCTAATATCCGGGTAAGAGATAACGGCAACGATATTTAAGACAAATAGAGCCCCGGCACTAAAACGTCCGGCTAAACCAATCACCAACAATACCGGGAAGACTAGCTCAGCAAAGGTAGACAAATAGGCGGCGACATCAAAGGGAATCAAAGGCACATCGTATTCATATTCAAACAGCATCAATGTGCTATCCATACTCTTTACCTTCGATAAGCCAGCTAGAAAAAATACTTTCGCCAAGTACAAACGAAAGACAATAATCATAATAATCTGGCTTTTATCCACCCAGCGAGTGGCATTTAAATACAGCGACGCAACAGTAGAGACTTGACTCATATTTAATCCTAATGTGGTAATTTGGAACGATTTATTCGGCTAATGTGAAGCCGACAAACCAAACTCGTTGAACAGCCAAAGCAAGTGTTTGGTTAATTTCTTCTAGTGGATACTTGGACTGCAGTTCTTGCAGAATAGTTCCCAAGTTTTTCTTTTTATTTATCGAAGAGAGTAGTTCGAATTCCAAGTCGGATAGCTGATCGACACGTAGCTGGTAATGCGCCGCTCGCCATACCAACAAGTGCCGTGAACCGGAATCTAAATTCAAGGGTTGATCTTCATTCCCTTCTGCTTTGTCTCGATCTTCCAGGCACTTATCACGGATCTCTTTAATCGGATAGTTGCAGGAAAGTAAGTGGGCACTGGCTGGAAGCAAAAAAGTTATCTTGTCATATCGATCTTCATCAATTTCAGATAAGCGAATAGCGTCAAGGGGCTGCTCATCTTTGGCGTGAAAAGCCAAATGCCAATACCACTCAAGCTGTGCCAAATCTTTAGCGTAAGGGAGCGATTTAAGTGCCTCAAAGTCTCCAACATATTCTGGAAACTCGGCACCATAGTGGTCCAGACTCGCTGACGCGGGAGGGTGTGCTTTAACATAACGCAGTGCTAATGCCTGAAAAAACTGCTCACCAACACATTGCAAAAAGGCAGGATAAATATCTGCTAATGCAGAACATAAGTTGCCGTAAACACTGCCGCGATAAATCGCTAAACACTGCTCAGGATCAAGCTTCTCACCCGCTTGAATAAATGCCCCTGGCTTGATATCCGTCTCTAGATTATAGATGCCTGAAATAAAGGCTTGATGAATGTTCGCAAGCTTCATTACCTGGATACCTGCTCTGCAGAAGCAAGACTGGAATACTTTGAGCACTGAGCCATCATGCGGGCTGCGTTGCTCTGCTCTTCCTGCAGAACGGAAAAATCCGGAATATCAGTATCCCATTCAATCAAAGTAGGAATAGGGCCAAATCGCTCCAACGCTGTTTGGTAAAGTTGCCAAACCGGTCCGTGCACCCTTGCGCCATGCGTATCGAGCAAGTGCGTGCCCTGATCTTCGAAGCCCGCCAAGTGCATTTCTTTTATGCGTTTTACAGGCAAAGCCCGAATGTATTCTTGCGGATCAAATTTGTGGTTCATTGCGCTGACATAGATATTATTCACATCACATAAAATATCGCAGTCAGCCTGCTCGGCGACCTCGGACAAAAACTGCACTTCTGCCATCGCATCAACTGTAAAACTTAAATAGCTCGAAACATTTTCGACCAATATACGACGTCCCAGATAATTCTGAACTTGGTCAATTCGTGAGACGATATGCTTAATTGCCTCCATGGTATAAGGCATGGGAAATAGTTCATTACCATGTACGCCATCAAAAGAAGCCCAACACAAGTGATCAGACACCAGCGTTGGTTGAAAGCGTTCTATAAGTGACTTTAAGCGTTTGAGGTAGGATTGATCTAAGGGATCAGTTGAGCCTAAAGACATGCCGACACCATGAAAGGTAACCGGGTATAAATCCCGAACCTGCTCCAGGTAATCAAGAGGCTGACCACCGTCGCTCATATAATTGTCGCTTAGTGCTTCAAACCAGGGGATATCAGGGCGTGAATTCAGAATCGTTTGATAGTGTGCAGAACGTAAACCTATACCTGCACCCTGAAGCGCTTGTGGCTCAGGAGAAGCAGGATGATCGGTTGGCATTCCCTGCGATAAGATATGATTCATCAGTTAATGCCACCGATAGAAGTGCTAAGTAACTTACTTCACTTTACCATTTACAATTTTTGAACAAGTGCCTTCTGGAACATATACCCATTCCTCAGGGTCACCGTCTTTAGCAGCTTGGCCAGCACAACTATGCTTTGAGGTACCACAGTCATTCATACCGGCTTTAGCAATACCCTGACATTTTTCAAAACCAGGCTTGCCTGCTAGTGCGTCAGTTGACGCAGCCATAACACCCATTGCGACCATGCTTGCGATTGCTGATTTGCTTAAGATTTTTGCGTTATTCATTGTTTTAACCCTGTGTAATTCATCTAAAAAGTAACGGTTAACTAAAGTAGTTGCTCATTATTAATTCCCGAATTTTGTGATCGGGATATTGTTAAAGACCCAGGCCAATCTAAAAAGTTCAGAAATTAGCAAATTTATTTTAGTTGAAGTGGAATTTTGTTCTAGTTATTAGACATTAAATGGAGGTAATTTATCTTTTATATCAGACAATTACTTTGAAGCCATTCGCTCAATTCCACCTATAAATAAATTCCCTAGAAACTCAGCCTTCTCTTTAGCTGAGTACTCATCATCACTGACAGAAAAAATGTCAATGCTCGAAGCGATCATTGCAGACGTCATCATCGATACAGGGAACTTAGGCGCCATTCCCACCTCAACAGCAAGCTGCATATCACGAGACAAGTCGTCAATAATCTCGGTAAGCTCTTCTTTTTCTGATAGCACCTGCTTAAACACTGGGGCATTTTTTGAAATCATCAGCTGCATTTTGGGGTACTGAGAGATCAGTTTACTGTAAGCGAGAAAAGCACCTTTGATAAAGCCTTCCAAAGTTGTTGCACTTTGACGCGCCTGGCTCAAAGTCGTGCGCACTTTCATTAAAAAGCCAGTGAGCAGCTCAGAAAAGATCGTGTCTTTATCACCGCAGTGATTATAAAAAGTACCTACAGACAGGCCACTTTCGCTGACAATATCATTGATAGTTGCTCGCTCATAACCAACCGTCGAAAACACTTCAAGCCCAGCCTCTAGAATGGCCTTGCGGTTATTTATTTTTTTTTGTTCTCTCCGCCCCAGTTTCAGGCTCATAATATTGTCTCTTCATTCATATTGCTTATTAAGGAGCATACACCCCTATTTTTTCGTAGCCCATGCCTTTTAAGTGACTGGCATGCAGCTGACTCATCGTACCTTTTTCACAGTAAAGCAGATACTGCTGATCAGCTTCAAGTTGATCCAATTTGGACATCAGTTCATAAAACGCAATGTTCTTGATTTCATTATTCGTCAAAACAAGCGGACTTTTTTCAACTTCGTCCGGGTGGCGGATATCGATAATCACATCATCAACCTCAGGCACATTCACCAAATCAACTTCAGCGATGGTTTGGATTCTTGACATCACTTCATCGATTTTAGTGCTCACCCGCTGTTCTACTGCGCGCTCGAGTACTTCAAAGTCAAAGTTATCTTCTTCTTCCAGAATTCGTTCCATCTTGGCACGAGTTGTTGGGCGATCGGAGATCACACCACAATATTCCGGCATATTCTTGGCAAATTCTTCTGTACCGATTTTTGCTGACAAAGAGATAATATCTTGTTTATCCATGGTAATAAGCGGGCGTAATACCAAGGTATCGGTGACTTTATTAATCACACTCATGTTTGCCAAGGTCTGACTGGATACCTGCGCAACGCTATCCCCCATAACCAGGGCCTCGATGCCCATCTGATCCGCAACCTTTTCTGCTGCCCGCAACATCATACGTTTGAGGATAACGCCCATTTGCGAGTGATGTACATTCTTTAGTATCTCAGCAACCACCTCTTCAAAAGGCACAGCAACAAATTTCACGCGATGTGAAACGCCGTATTTCTCCCATAAATATAAAGCGACCTGTTTAACACCAATCTCATGCGCGGCTCCGCCCAGATTGAAAAAGCAGAAATGCGTCTTCAAGCCTCTTTTCATGGTTAAGTAGCTGGCAACTGTCGAATCAAAACCACCAGACATGAGTGACAACACGTCGTCCTGTGCACCTATCGGATAACCGCCCAGGCCTTCATAGCGTTGTTCGATTATATAAAGATCCGAGTCCCGGACTTCCAGCATGACCGTCACTTCAGGATTATGTAGATCTACACCCGCAGTCTCTCCTGCTCGCAGTAAACCGCCCCCTACATAACGTTCTAACTCATGGGAGGTAAAAGAGTGCTGACCGGCACGCTTAATACGCACAACAAAGCGCTTGCCTTTAAGCTCCTCGCCCAGAGCACGATGAGTATGCTCTACAATTTCGTCAAAGTTGTCATCGATATTATCAATCTGATAGCGCTGCACTCGAAGAATATTTGCAATACCCGGAATACGCTGAAGGGTAGCCGCTAGGTTCTCAGCTTTTTCTTGAGAATCGTCATTCAGGTTAACTTCGATCTTATCCCAAAAACCCTGAACCTTGACGTCTTCAAACTCTTTCTTTAACACAGCACTGATATTTTGCCGAAGCTGTTTTACCAAGCGCTGCCTGACTGGCTTGCTCTTAATGGTAATTTCTGGAAACAGTTTGACGACAAATTTCATATAAATCTCACAACAAATCAGGTTTAAGGCATTCTAAAAACGAGACTTATTCTAACCTGATTTTGTTCAATCACTAAGCAAAAATGCACACAGAGGAGTAGATGAGAACAATCTATGAATATAAAGCAGAAAAATGCTAGCTATGAAGGAGGGGAAAGAACTTGTAGGCACCTTAGGAACTACCCTACCCGATGAGTATGGTTTCCCAGCTACCTACAAGTTAACTAAATGGCCTGAGGAACAAACAAGACTATTTTAAAGAAGCGTAGTAAGCCGCTAAATTATCAATATCAGCGTCACTCAATGCAGCTGCCTGGCCCTGCATGATTGCCGCCATACCACCGTTACGCTGCTTGGTTTTATAAGCTTTCAGTGAGCTCACCAAATAAGCTTCGTTTTGTCCTGCCAAATTAGGGTAAGTTGGAATAGCTGCAATACCGGCAGCACCATGACAGGCTGCACATACTGCTGATTTAGCTTTACCCGCAGCAGCATCACCTGCTACAACACTTCCACTTACTGCAAGTGAACCCGCTACCAAAACCGATGTAACTAGCTTTCTCATCATTATTTCTCTCTCTATTTTTACCAAGGTTTTACCTTAATCCGACAATCCATCGTATTATCAGCGTAATGCACATAGCTTAGCTCAAGGGACAATATTTGTCATGAGACTTCAGCGGCACAACAGCATCTTATTACATAGCACGAAGCTATCTCTACCCGGTTTCCGGCTTACTTGACCTGAGTCAACTGGTATTGCTATCAAGTACGTTATATTGAACCTATAGCGTCAAGTATTAGTCTTGATCGCTCGTTTTAATCAAGTGTGGTAACTTGTTATGCCTCGGTTTTCCGGGGCTTTTTTTTGCCTAAGCATTCACCATCCTGGGCCAATACAGCCAAATAATGTCACAAATTTGCAATAGCTTTTAAGTAATTTATATACAAAGCAAAATCTTAGCTAGACTTATATTTTAAGACGGCCCTGAAAACCTACGTTGGCTTCCAGGGCCTCTCTATCACTTTCCAAGAATGATAATAATGAGTGAGACAACTCGGGACACAGAATGAATCCAATTGAAAATATCGCTTTAATCGCTCACGATAATCGTAAAAGCGACCTTGTTGCTTGGCTAAACCAGCATATCGAAGCTTTAAGTAGCTGCCAGTTCACTACGACAGGAACAAGCGGTAAGCTCATCGAAGAAAAAACAGGCCTAAGCGTGAACCGTGTTCAAAGCGGCCCTTTAGGTGGTGACCAGCAAATAGGCGCACTAATTGCTGACGGCAAAATTGATTTGCTGATCTTTTTTTGGGATCCACTCGAACCCATGTCTCATGACCCGGATATTAAAGCGCTACTCCGACTGGCAACGCTTTGGAATATTCCCGTCGCGTGTAACAAGAGCACCGCTGACTTTATCGTCCATTCTCCACTAATGAATAATTATCAGCGCGAAACACCCGATTTCAGTGATTATCAAAATCGACCAATAGTCACGAAATAATACTTTTGAGACTTCCTACCTTTCCGTAGAGGGCCTATTTCGGTTAGGATTCTTATCTCTAAAGATGCACGCCTAAATTATATAGGGCCCTGTATAACCTGCAGGTCCTTGTTCCAAGGGAACTATTAATCATTTTCTTAGGCTGCTCTACCTGACACACTCCAGATAGATAAGAGAAAGCAGTGAATAATATGATCTCCTCAAGCAAGCGCCGTCTGCCGATGACTTTGATAGTACTCAGCCTTTTAGCAATTTCTAACAGCTCTTTCGCTAGCCAGCTATCTCCACTTACTATGTGTGTATTTGACTTCGTGGGTCATGACGGCCCGGTACACAAGCGTATGAAGGAATTCAAAATCGATGCAACACGCTGGGGCGTAGACCTTTCTTTCAAAGTTTATACAGATGACCGTGTTGCCTCTGAAGAGTTCAAGAACGGTGTTTGTGATATGTTGAACCTGCCAGGTATTCGCGCACGAGAATATAATGACTTTACTGGTTCTATCAATGCTGTCGGCGCGATCCCCACATACAAACACTTAGGTATGATCATTAAAACCTTGAGTAGCCCAAAAGCTGGAAAGCTTATGCGCAAGGGCGAATACGAAGTTATCGGCATATCGCCAATCGGTGCCATTTTTCTATTCGTAAAAGACAGAGATATTAGCGTACCTTCAGATTTGGCTGGCAAGAAAGTAACAGTGCTCGACAATGCACCTGAAACAGGCTACCTGGCTGAGAAGATCGGCTTAACCCCCGTGTCCTCAAGTATTATGAATGCTTTGCAGAAGTTTAATAACCATGCTGTAGATATTACGGGTGCGCCTGGTCTGGCTTATGAGCCTATGGAAATGTATAAAGGCCTTGAACCAAATGGTGGCATCATTAACTGGCCCAGTCTCCAGGTGACTATGCAGCTAATCGTTCGCTGGAAAAAGATTCCTGATGGCTTTGCCCAGAAGACTCGCACATTACTGGCAAATAAATACCTTAGTGATATCAAATCAATTGAGCAGAGCGAGCAAACTATCCCCGAGAAATATTGGATCAATATTTCAGATCAAGCTAAGGATGAGTGGAATGAACTATTTCGTGAAAGCCGTTTAGCCTTGCGGGACAGAAATGTATACAACGCAAAAGCGTTAACCTTGTTCAGAAAAGTTCGCTGTAAAGTCGACCCCAACTTGGCTGAGTGTACTTCTAAAGATAAGGAATAATTTCATTTGGGGTGACGGTCTCCGTTCGGAAATGCATTAGCTGCCACCCCAGTTTCATAATCGTAAAATAACAAAAACGATTCTTATGGACGTAGCAAGCCGCTGGCTCAAGCGCTGTCTATCGCTGACTGTTCTGATACTTTTACTCGGCACGGTAACAGCAGGTACCAGCGAAAACATTAATGCACAAATGCTCAAACTAGGAATTTATCTGTGGGATGACTACTTCATTCTACGTGGAGAAGAGCCTAAGCCTGAATGCAACCCAAAGCCTGATATAGAGCTGCAACTGGATGAACTTGAGCGCGAATTCAATGCCGAGAACCAGGACTTTGAGCTGCTCGCTGACGAGTTTAACCGCGATGCTGCACGTAGCTCTCTACTAAAGCAAGTTAAGGTCTGCCAAAGTAAACACCAAGCGGCACAAACCTACCTGGCGCAAACAGACATTTGGGTTAGAGCCTTCGCGAGCATCGAAGCTTCCTTCGCTCAAATCAGCTTATTTTCAATTAACCAGCAAAAATCCATGCTGATCATCCTGCTACTCCTATGTGCCACCTACGCAACCTGGCGCAATGAGCATATTGCCTTCAGAGGCATTCGAAACAAGCATGAACACTACTTTTCTTATGCTGCGCAAACACTCGCGGCACTGAGCTTGTTTTATTCCAGCTATCGATTTTATAAGGACGCAGAAGACGCTGGAGCAAGCCTTAGTTCACCCGAACTCCTTGCTACGCTTATTGTCGGTAGCGCCGTGCTAAGTCTAGTGAGTTTCATCAAGCTTTTTAAAACCCGGCACCTAAGTAAACAAAACACTTCTCCCTTTAGAATGGTGCTTACAGTTCCCATTCAAACCTGGATGCTTCTGGCAGCTGCGTATCATTTTTTTGTCAACGAAGAGCATGCTCCTGGCATCAGCATGTACTTTACTCAGATATTCCAACTGACTAATCTACATCTGACGATCGCTCTCTATATATGGGTCGGAATGCTGCTTAAAGAGACCTTGCTTGGCGCGAAGCTTTTTGATGTCTTTAAACCCTGGAACTTTCCCCCTGAAATACTGGCCTGCATCGCCATCGCATTAATGGCTGTACCAACTGCTTATACAGGGGCCTCAGGTATTATCATTATTGCCATGGGTGCTGTGGTTTATCAGGAGTTGAGGCGTGTTGGTACTCGGCGTCAGCTTGCACTGGCGGTCACCGCAATGACCGGAAGCTCAGGCGTTGTATTAAGGCCCTGCCTGTTGGTAATCGGTATTGCCATTCTCAACAAAGAAGTCTTGAGTGATGATTTGTTTTATTGGGGAAGCCGGGTTTTCATGCTAACGCTTGCAGTGTTTTTTATGTTTGCCATGCTGACTCGACGTGGGCCTTTAAGCATCGCACCTTTTAGCGAAGCATTTCAGCCTTCTATTACAAAGTTTCGAGCACTGCTTCCTTATATCATCATTATTGCGCTCAGCATGTTGATTTACGCCGTATTGTTGAATGCCTATCTTGATGAATTTTCAGCCCCGATTATCCTCCCCGTTATTATGTTCGCCTTTATTATTTATGAACGTAAGTTCAGCCGGGACTTTGAGCAGCAAAATAAGACCTTGAATGTTAGCCCCAATATCGTATCGGCGTTTAACAATGCTATTGGCAATTCTTCGGTGCAAATTGGCGCGCTACTGATGCTAATGGCTTGCTCTTTTACGATTGGCGGCATTCTAGAACGGAGCGGTAGTGGTTTATCCATACCCGAAGGCTTTGAGTCAGTTTATCTAACCATGCTGGTTTTAGTCTTGTTTCTGGTTTTTGTGGGCATGGTGATGGACCCTTTTGGTGCTCTGATTTTGGTCTCAGGGCTTGTCGCACCGCTAGCTTATGAGCATGGAATTAACCCTATACATTTTTGGATGACCTGCCTGGTAGCGTTTGAGTTGGGTTACCTGAGCCCACCGGTCTCTTTGAACCATTTGTTAACACGGCAAGTGGTTGGTAGTCAGGAGGTTGATTTGGCACTAAGTGAAGGCGATAGTTTTTACTATCGCCATGAGCGTATCTTGTTACCGCTAATGGTGATGTCGACCACCTTATTATTAGTCGCCTTTACGCCGTTTATGTTTTACTAAACAGGCTATTTATTGCTTAACTTCAGCGTTAACAATTAGCTCACCTGATTTGGCAAACTGTAAGTGCAGCTGGAAAGTATCACCTTCCTTCAAGCTTGCCTTTAAGCCCATTAGCATCAGATGGTAACCACCTGGTGCAAGCTTTAAAGGCTGTCCCTTCAACAGCGCAATCTCTTCAACATGATCCATAGACATCACCCCATTAGACATTGAGGAAAGGTGTAACTCAACCATGGATGCCTGAGGGCTTGAAGCTGAAACCAGCGTATCGTCGATGGAACTGGTTAGGGTCATATACGCTGCAGTGGTTTTAACCATCGGCGGCAATAAGCGCACCCACTCACCTTCAACGCTTATTTCTGCACGGGCATGACCGGCAATCAATAATACCGCCATCACCGCAATTTTAAAAAAGTTCATCATCAACTCCTATTACCTTAGCTCGCTTGCAAAGACCTGCACATTACAACCAACCTTGCACGTTTTCATTTATTAAACTTGCCAGCACCTTGATATGCGCCTCACTGGCATTTAAGGCCGGAATATATTCATAGCGTTCGCCACCACCTTCAAGAAAATAGTCCCTGTTTTCTACGCCAATTTCTTCGATAGTTTCCAAACAATCTGCAGAAAAACCCGGACAAATTACCTGCACAAAGCGTGTCCCCTGCTTCGCGAGGGATTTTAGCGTTTCATCAGTATACGGCTGCAGCCACTCTGCAGCGCCAAAGCGTGATTGGAAAACGGTCATATACTGATCACCATTTAATTCAAGCGCCTCAGCAATCAACTGACTGGTTTCATTACACTGGGTATAGTAAGGGTCGCCTTTATCATGACTAAATTTAGGCAAACCATGATAAGACAAAAGCAGCTTTTCGGCTTGTCCGTGCAGTTTCCAATGTTCACGAATACTCTCGACAATCGCGTCAATATAGGGTGGGTAATTATGGTAGCTAGCCACGAAACGCAAGCTTGGTATCTGGCGGCGGGAAACATAATCTTTAGCGACTGCATCAAATGTTGAGCCACCTGTGGCACTGGCATACTGGGGATATAAAGGAAGCACTAAAAGCTTATCGCATTGTTGTGACGCCAGTTGGTCAAGTCGGCTGGCAATAGAAGGCTCACCATACCGCATGGCATAATCGAACAATATGGATGGCTTCTCTGCGCCTGAATTAACAGCCTGTCGCAAGGCTGTAAGCTGATCTTCAGTATGATATTTAAGCGGAGAACCGCGCTCAGCCCATACCGTCTGATAGGCATGAGCCGACTTCTTGGGCCGCACTCTAAGAATGATACCATGCAGGATAAACATCCAAATTAGCCGTGGAATTTCGACAACGCGGGGATCAGATAAAAATTCTGACAAATAGTGCCTCAAAGCCTTCGCTGTTGGCGCCTCTGGCGTACCTAAGTTAGTGATTAATACACCAACTTTCCCTTCGCTAGAAGGATAAACTTTTCCCGCTTTTAAACCCATAAATCAATTTTCCAAACGTTATGCTATTAAGCGCGCCCATAAATAGCCTAAGTACTCATGCCACGCTGCATCGGTTTTTGCCAGGTTTCGTGACTTTGGTATCCAGCTTCGCCAGCCTAAGCAATTCACTTCACATGACCTGAAATTTGTTGGCGAAGCAAGCAATGACTTAGTCTCGCCTTGCTGCAAAGTGATTTCTTTCTTAAACAAATAGACAGAACGGGGCATATGCATTGCTGACGTCACTAACGCAAATTTGGCACCGTTTATAAATTTAACCCAATGCCTGGCCTCTTCTGCCGTATCCTTTACCTCTTCAGCCAAATAAATATCGCTCTCGGGTACTCCAAGGGCTATCGCCACTCGTGATGCCGCTTTAGCATGAGATTCAATATCATCCCCATGATAGCCAGAAAGTAATAACTTTGACCCGGGATTTGCTCTGTAAATCATCAAGCCTTCAGTCAACCGACTTAATGAGGTTCCGCTCAATAGACTGCTTAAAGGTCGCTCATTCGCTGTTGAATGCCCGCCACCTAACACTAAAACAAAATCTACGGGCTGGCCTTGGTAGGCGGGATACTGTGACTCAAGAGGCCTGATCAAAGCATCCGTCACCGGTGAAAGGCTCAAAATAAATAAAGCAGTAATACTGAATAAACTGAGTATTCTGCCTAGCTTTACATAACGCTTTCGATAGAAAAAACCTGCTAACAGTAAACCGATCAAGATAAGCGGTACCGACATTAACGACATACCTAGCAGCTTTTTTAGGCCGAACAAGATATCCATCAGTTTGCGCTAACAACCTCAAAGTCTGCAAGAATATAAAGTTCACCTGAAGCGTCCAACACTTTCACCTGCCAAGCACCCAGCATATGTTTATCAATAAACTTACTTGAGTAGGACTTCTGTTTAGCAACATTTACCGGGATCCTCACCTTTGCCTGCCTTACCCCCTCACGATACCAGTGATGATAGAGTGTAGCGCCTCGCAAGCCATGCATCTCAGTATGCAGGATGACTTTGATCAGCCCGGATTCAGGCATTACGACACGATGCTGCAAGGGTTCTCCTGGAACATCATTCTTAATACTTAGGCTCAGCACAGCTTCTTTTATGGCGCTATTTATAATCAGGACAGAAGCTGGGCTCGCCTCGGAAATTTTGACTGCAGGCTGAGCGTTAACGCTTTCATCGCTGTCTGTCTCAAGAGGCTTAGCTTCAGGTGCCGGGGCTTTAATTTCTTTAGGCTCTTCAACAACTTTGGGTGTACTCACAAGCTGCGCTAGTTCCTCTGGCTTTAACTCTCCCAAAGGTGGCACCGTTACTTCGGGCTTTGGTGAAGCCTGCTTTACAGAGTCAGGATCGTCTGTTTTTTCTATGACCGCTATCTTCGGCTCCTTGATACTGCTATCTAGTGGTGTCTCAGCCTCATCAAAATCAAGTGCATCATCCTTGTTGGCAGTGGATAAACTGATAAGCAACACCAGCACGACTAACACAAGCAAGCCAAACCCTACGATGCGGTCCCAGCGAACAAAACTCTCTTCATAATGGCTATAGTCTTCACGCTGCTCGGGCAAAGGTCCGAGTGCTATCTTTCTTTTTGAGCTCATTTGTTTTTCTCTATGGCCGTGCGCCTGCCTGAACAAGCATTAAATCAATATCAAAGAAGCCCTTTCGTCGAGCAATTTTCAGAGCAGTATCACCGTCATCATCCTGATAATTCAGGTCCGCTCCAACAGCTATTAGCTGCTGGGAAATCAACATATTGTTATCTTCTACAACATGCATAAGCACCGAACGCCCCAAAGGGTATGCGTCAACTTGAGCACCGGCATTAATGAGTATTTTTAGCGTCGTTAGGTGGCCCTTTATCGCTGCTTTTGCTAAAGCTGTATAACCCTCTTTATCTCGATGATCCAATGATACACCTCTTACAATAAGCA
This sequence comes from Oleiphilus sp. HI0128, assembly GCF_001635365.1. NCBI lineage: Bacteria > Pseudomonadati > Pseudomonadota > Gammaproteobacteria > Oceanospirillales > Oleiphilaceae > Oleiphilus > Oleiphilus sp. HI0128. Next base: position 16,473 of record NZ_LWGG01001019.1, read on the forward strand.
TTTTCACGATCTGATCAAAGCCCTGATCTGCCGCTTCAATCAACGCACTAGAGTCGCCCAATGAAAACCCTTCCTGCCACTGACTCCCTGCCGTCAACAAGATACGACTTATCGACGCATGTCCATTACTGAGAGCCAAGGAAAATGCCGTTCCTTCGGGTGCCATAGCATTCAATTTACCACCTTGAGAAAATGCCTTTTTTAAAGCACTGCTATCACCCCGTTCGGCAGCAAGCATCATTGGCGTTTTAGCAGGAACCTTTTGAGGACTGAGGTCCAGACGGCTTAGAATTGCTTCCGTTTGCTCATCATTTCCGGAAATAACACTACACGATGCTATCAACATCCCTGCAATGAATAGTATCATTAAGCGATAGTACATATAGTCAGTTCTTAGTTGTTGAGTTGAGAGAGAGTCTTAAGTTAACTCTACGCTACACCAAGGCGCCATTGTCATGTAATTTGAAGCCCCAGTAAAGCACTGCCTGGCAATCACTTTATTTGTATCAATTACCACCAAAATAAGTCACCGCTAACAAGTATTCACTGCATGCATCCAAGCCAAGATATCACCCTGACCCCCGAGCAAATTAAGGTTGTAGAATCACCCCTTGCTCATTATGTGGTCACTGCTGTCGCAGGCAGCGGTAAAACAACGACCCTAGCTCATCGGATAGTATATCTATTGAGCCAGGGCCATGATGCACGGCGAATTCTCATCCTAATGTTCAACAAAGCAGCAAAGACCGACTTTGCCGCCAAACTAAGACGGATCGGTAACCACCATAGCCGCCTTCCCGAGGTGCGAACCTTTCATGCGATGGGTTATCGGCTATACCAACGTTTTATTCAAGAAGGGCAACTGCGACCATTTAATAAACAAATCCTCAGTGATAAGGAGATCGACTTTCATATCTGGCGAATGCTAAATCAAATACTTGATTCCGAAGCCCTTAAAGATGCCAAACGTAATAAGAAAGATTACGTTGAAGCAGGCCACCAGTTTATCGAATCCGTTAAAAATGGCCTGCTGTCACCTCAACAAACCCTCTATGATCTTGATTTGAGCGATAAGTTCGGCTTTCTTCCTCAATTGTTTGATGTCTTCGAAAGCTGGCGAAAACACAACGCCAGAATCAGCTACACGGATATGCTTTACGATACCGTGATCGCTATTCAGCAAAATCCCTCTTTAGAAAAGCTTGTTAGCAACAAGATGGATATTGTGCTGGTCGATGAATACCAGGACACCAACGACCTTCAGCACGCACTGTTAAGCTATATCGCAGGGGACCGCGCCAAAGTGACCGTCGTTGGCGACCCTGATCAGACGATATACGAGTTCCGCGGCGCAAAACCCGAATACATCATTAACGGCTTTTCCCAACAGTTTCCAGGGACGCAGAAGCTCAATTTGAGCTACTCATTCCGCTATGGGCATTGCGTTTCTTTATTAGCGAACCACCTGATTTCCCACAACTCAGGGCGACAAGCACTGCTTTGCAAATCACATGAGTCAAACCCCTCTACCCGGGTAGAAGTACACAAGTCTAAAGATGACCCCAAGACAGTGATTGATATCCTCTCAGGCACCCCTTCTCAGGATTTGTCTCAGTATGCAATTCTCACGCGAGTTTGGAGTCAGACGGTGGGCATTGAGCTCGCGTTGTTAGAAGCCGGCATCAATTACCATATGGATGGCTACCCCGGTGTATTCCACTCCAATGAAGCGCAAAGTATTTGCGCACTGTTGGAGTTGGCATGTGGACACTTTAAAACCATGTCTACTGAGCAACGGGCTTTGAAACTGGACCTTCTGTTTCATTTTCCACATGTGGGTTTACCCGACACACAGATCAAGGCCTTTTGTCATACACTTGCTCAGCATGACAGCAATTGGGGACAATTGACCAAGGAAGCCATACCTGAAGATATTAAGCGTATACAAGCTATAAAATTAGAACGGCTGGCAAGAGCACTGAATGCGCTAGAGAACAAACCGCAGCCCTTAGCCGCGACCTTTGCAAGCTATTTTAATGAAACTGAATTATATGAAGGGATTCGTTCTCTTAGCCTGAGCCACGATCATGCAGAGGAAAAAGTCGCCTCAATTCAGGGAATTGCCCGCTTTCTAGCTCAACACAAGCTTAGCCTCGAAGATACGCTCAAGCTTTTTATTAAGCTACAACAAGACTCCGAGCAACATAACCATAAGACTAAAAAAACCGATACGGTCCAGCTATCGACCATTCATCGCGCAAAAGGCCTCGAGTGGAAACAAGTCATTATTCCCGGTCTCAACAACAAAACCCTGCCCTATACCTACAAAGATGAAATGCTAAGCAAAGCCTTGCTCGAAAGTGAAAGGCGTCTGTTATACGTCGCAATGACGCGTGCCAAAGAATGCTTACACCTCCTTATTCCTGAAGATGTTTCGAACAGCAAAGCTCAAATTTCACGTTTCCAGCATGAGCTTAATATCCCGCAAAGCACAGCGTTGGGAAGTGCTCTGGATAGTAAGCAAATAGAAGTCGCATTAGGCAAACCAAGTCGTATTACGAGGCAATATGCAGAAGAGTTACGGTGCACCTTGGTCGCTAGTGATATGGCTTCAGAAAATACTTCAACGAGCAGTGCAATATGGTTCGCAAATACGGTTAAGCATGTAGTACTTGGCTTAGGTTGGGTAAAAGAAGAGTCAGGAAATGCTTTTTCAGTCGAATTCGAAGATAAAGAGCTACGCACATTCAGTAAAGAAACAGCAGATCGCTTCTTTACTGTATTGGACTAGGCTTTCAAGCGCCTAATCGCTATTTGGTAGCGCCCTGATACCGCCCATTTCATCAATGGCCACATAGATAAAAACAGCTTCGGTAATCTTACGGGTTTGACTACCTCGTGTATCGGTTCCGAAAACCTCTACTCGAATTTTCATCGAACTACGCCCGGTATCCATTAGCTCGGTATAGCAACTTACTTGGTCACCGATAGAAACTGGCGATAAAAACTCTACTCTTTCAATCGCAACAGTCGCTGAGCGGCCTTTAGATATCTGGCTCGCTGCGGTCGCTGCGGCCAAATCCATCTGTTCCATTAACCAGCCAGCGTAAATGTCACCATGTACATTGGTATTACGAGGCATCGCAATGACTTGCAAAGTCAGACGACCCGAAGGCCCCAAACCCGATTCAGATGAATTCATTTGATCTCTTTCCTTTAATAAAGCGGCTTGCTTTCAGTATAGCCAAGATCGGAAAAGTGCCAGTGAAAATCATACACATGTGACCAAAACTTGAACTGGCCCCGAATATTTCATTTTTTGTCATAAAAATTGGTCAATGCCGAAGCGACTTTCTTAGATTTAGCTATCTAAGCAATACAACAACTCCCCGCTAAGCCCCGTAGATATGGGATCTAACAGTTTTTTTACATTCTTATGACACTTATGTGACAAACAAGACGGAGCTGTCACATAACTGTAACATTGCATCTTTATAGTGGCCTCATCAAGAAAGTAAGCAAACAAATTTTTCGGCAATTAAGCCACTTAGGAGCACTCAAGATGATAAAGAAAATAGTTAGTATCTTAGCCCTCAGTACATTAGGTGCTGTGAGCACTGCACACGCAGATGTTGATCCAAACCTTCCTAAATACGAGAAAGCCAGTGGCGTTTCAGGCAACCTTTCAAGTGTTGGTTCTGATACCTTGGCAAACCTGATGACACTTTGGGCCGAAGACTTTAAGCGTAACTACCCAAATGTAAACATTCAGATTCAAGCAGCGGGTTCTTCAACTGCGCCTCCAGCTTTGACTGAAGGTACCTCAAACATTGGCCCAATGAGCCGTATGATGAAAGACAAAGAGCGCGGCGCATTCGAAAAGCGTCACGGTTATGCGCCAACAGCCGTTCCAGTTGCAATCGATGCATTAGCAGTATTCGTAAACAAAGATAACCCAATCAAAGGTTTGACTATTCCTCAGATCGACGCGGTTTTTTCATCTACTCGTAAGTGTGGCTTCGACAAAGAAGTAAAAACTTGGGGTGACTTGGGTGTGACGGGTAACTTGGCTGGCCAAACTGTTCAGCTTTTCGGTCGTAACTCTGTATCAGGTACTTACGGTTACTTCAAAAAGAAAGCACTATGTAAAGGTGACTTCAAGAACAACGTAAATGAGCAGCCAGGTTCAGCATCAGTTGTTCAGGGCGTATCTGAGTCTATCAACGGTATCGGTTACTCAGGTATCGGTTACAAGACTGCATCTGTTCGCGCACTACCACTTAGCAAAAAAGCAAGCCAGCCATTTGTTGAAGCGACTTCAGCAAACGCGGTAACAGGCAAATATCCACTATCTCGCTTCCTATATGTTTACATCAATAAAGCGCCTAACAAAGACTTGTCTCCACTTGAAGCAGAGTTTGTTAAGTCAGTATTGTCTCAGCAAGGTCAGGAAGTTGTGGTAAAAGACGGTTACGTTCCACTACCTTCAAAAGTTGCTGAAAAGAGCTTGAAGGAACTTGGCCTACTGTAAATAACACAGGCTACTTCCGTCAGGGATGACGGTTACAAATTGTAATATAATAAAAAATCTTCTCACCATTCTATGATGAGGAGATTTTTACTTTATAATACGCGCACTTTTTACACGCTAAATCTTATTCGCAAAGATAATCTGGACATGACGACTATGAATAAAGCTGCTGTATCTGAGCCACCTAAGCTCGACTTTGATAGCCCTAAACTCGTACGCTACCGTAAGATTAGGAAGATCAAAGACCAGGTTGCAAGCACCTCTATTGGCATGGGAGGAGGCAGTGTCATCTTGGCGATCACGCTGATTTTCTTCTATCTGCTTTATGAAGTTATGCCATTGTTCGAGTCGGCTGAAATTGAGGCCGTCAGTGAATACCAAGTTCCAGCAGCAGACTCAGGCACAACGCTATACTACGCCATGGAAGAGCAAGCTGAAAAAGCCCTTCGTGTGACGGATCAGGGCAATATTATCTTCTTCAATACGCAAGACGGCAGCGTTGTCAGTAATCAGCGCCTACCCATCCCTGAAGGCGTTAGTGTCACAAGCGTCAGTGCTGCAGAGCCCGCCAGTCGCACTATTTTGGCAGGTTTGAGTAATGGCCAAATTATTATCGTTAAGCACAGCTACAAGATCACCTATCCAAACGATAAGCGCCTTATTACGCCTTATATCGAGTTTCCCTTTGGCGAAGAGCCAATGGATATGGACGAATCAGGGCACCCAATTACATTTGTCTCATTATCATTAACTGAAGACGCCATTTTGATCGTTGGCGCGAATGATCAAAGTGAACTGTTCTCAACTCGCTTCTCAAAAGAAGAAAACTTCATGACCGGTGAGGTAATGCTTGAAGCAGAGCCTGTTAGCATGCCGACATTGAATAGTGAACCAAAGTTCGTCATCGCTGAACCCGGTATGCGCTGGGTTTTTGTAGCATCGGAAAAAGACATCAACATCTTCGACCTGGCCGATAACGAACAGGCGACCATTAACGGCACCGTTCATTTGCCCGAGAACAGAGACATTATCGGCATGGAACTTTTACTTGGCGGTTCCTCTATATTGGTGACTGAGTCCGGCGGGATTGTTTCTCAATGGTTTATGGTTCGTGACGACAACAACCACTACTCATTACAGCGAATTCGTGACTTCTCAATTGATGAAGATTCTACGGCAGAAATCACATCAATCGCCATTGAACACCGCCGAAAAGGCTTTGCCTCGGTAGATGATAGCGGCACCATTTCTTTGTTCAACACGACTGCTCACAGCACAACATTAGAGAAGAAAGTAAGCGACGCCGCCATCACACATGCCAGCATCGCACCTCGCGCTAACTATGTATTAGTCGAAAATGAGCAAGGTCAGATTAGCTTCTGGCACATTGACAACGAACACCCTGAAATTTCTTTCTCAGCCCTATGGCAAGAAGTTTGGTACGAAGGGTACCAAGAGCCAGAGTACGTTTGGCAGTCTTCAGCCTCTAACAACGACTTTGAACCAAAGTACAGCCTGTCGCCACTTGCCTTTGGTACATTAAAAGCAGCATTTTACGCTATGCTAGTCGCGACGCCACTTGCTATCTGCGGCGCGCTATATACGGCTTACTTCATGGCACCCGCACTGCGTCGTAAAGTGAAGCCTTCGATAGAACTTATGGAAGCACTACCGACGGTTATCCTCGGTTTCTTGGCAGGTCTGTTTTTCGCGCCATTCATGGAAGATCACTTACCAGGCATCTTTGCTTGGCTCTTGATTACCCCGCTCTCTTTACTTGCGTTTGGCTTCATTTGGGTGAACTTACCCGACCGAATTAGACACGCCGTACCGGAAGGCTGGGACCCCGTGCTGTTAATTCCGGTTATCTTGTTAGCCTCGTGGTTCAGTATCGAAATTAGCCCGGTATTGGAAGTCGCCTTCTTTGGCGGCGATATGCGGTCTTGGTTGACCAATGAAATGGGCATCGATTTTGACCAGCGTAACGCCTTAGTCGTGGGCGCCGCGATGGGCTTTGCCGTCATTCCTACTATCTTCTCGATTACTGAAGATGCGATTTTCAGTGTACCGAAGCATTTGAGCTATGGCTCTCTGGCATTGGGTGCTACCCAGTGGCAAACCATGACTCGCGTCATTCTTCCTACGGCAAGCCCGGGTATCTTCTCTGCTGTAATGATCGGTATGGGTCGTGCAGTTGGTGAAACCATGATCGTATTGATGGCAACGGGTAACACGCCAATCATGGATGTGAATATTTTTGAAGGCATGAGAACCTTGTCTGCCAACATCGCAGTTGAAATGCCAGAATCCGAAGTCGGCAGTACACACTACCGTATCTTGTTCCTGGCAGCCTTTGTATTGTTCCTCTTTACCTTTGTTGTTAACACCTTTGCTGAATGGGTTCGTCAGAGCCTTCGTTCTAAGTACAGCGTAATTTAAGGATTAAAATCATGAGAGTACCTTTAAAGAAATGGTTTAAAGACGGCGATCCTTGGGTTTGGTTAAACGCTGGCGCGGTCGCAATCAGCTTGGTGATGGTCTTTAGCCTGTTAATCCTGATCGCTTCACGTGGTTTAGTGCACTTCTGGGCACATGATGTCGTCGAGGCTGATGTAGAAAACCGAAATGGCGGTACCTATAAAATCATGGGTGAGCTGGTCGAAACAGAAAGTGTTTCTGCTGTTCAGCTGAGAGAGGCTGGTTACAAGGTTCCTCAAGGCGTCGAGTTTATGGATCGTCACCTGCTTAAAATGGGTAACCGGGATGTAACGGGCAGTGACTTCCGCTGGGTATTGGATGCCTCCTTAAGTAATCGTCATTACCCTGAAGATATTATCGCAATGGAACGTCGCGAATGGGGTAACTTCTACGGCTACCTTAAAGATGTAAAAGAAAGCGGCCAGGTTGTCGCCTCTGGAAATGGCGCATGGGATGAACTGAGCAAGCGTATCGAACGTGCATTGAGCATTCATGATGAGATCTATACGATCGAAAAGGCCGAGATCGGCAGCATCAACAGCCAAATCGAGCGTTTACGCCTAAAAGAGCGCTCTTATGAGCTAAACAATGAGCTAACAGCTCAGCGTCAATTAGCGCTTAAAGAAGAACGCGCAGCGCTCGATAATCAATACAAAGGGCTGCAATCACGCCTGAGTGATTTATACACGCAAATCAATCGTGACAGTCTCGTCGCAACAACAGCGGATGGCCAAGAGCGAGAAATCGAGATAGCCCACGTTGTTCGCGCATTCCAGCCTAACAAAATGTCGCTGGCTGAGAAGATCTCCTTCTATATTGAGAAGCTAGTTGAGTTTGTTAGCGATGACCCGCGTGAAGCCAACAC
>NZ_LWGG01001020.1:0-425 GCF_001635365.1 Oleiphilus sp. HI0128
TGAGCCCTTCCAGCAAATCTTCTTCAGAGATATCCTTATTTCCTTCAATTTCGATTTTCGAGATTGAGGGGCGCTCTTGAACAATAATGACCAAATCTCTATCTTCACGGGCGATTTCGATATCTGTAAACAAGCCGGTTTTAAATAGCGCCTTACTTGCTTCAACTATCTTTTCTTCACTAGCAGTCTCACCAACACTTAGGATAAACGCAGAAAATACCGAACCGGCTGATACCCGCTTAAGACCATCAACACGAATATCATTGATAATAAAAGCTTCTGCTTTAGCAGCTAAGGGGGCGATAGCTAGAATCAATAAGCTCAGAGCAAGCCAACTACGAATTATTTTTTTTACGCCAAACACAGACAATCCTATTAATGAATAACCACTACAAACGCATAATATCGTTATATAAAGCTAGAGA
>NZ_LWGG01001021.1:0-1333 GCF_001635365.1 Oleiphilus sp. HI0128
CAAATCAGCAGGGGTTGCTTCAAAAGAAGACATATATATCGCTTTTTCTCCGAAAAAACGTAACGCAAAACTTTATGCAAATATTCTATCAAAGGGTTTAAAAGAACTTAAGAGTTCTGGCAAATTAGATCATTTGCTACTTAAATATTCTCTATTAAAACCGCCGAAATAGAAAAAGTCTGGTGCAACTGTTTTTTTGGGTGGCCATGAAATTAGGGGCGGTGGGTACAGCTTGTTTGTACATGGAAACACTTAACCAGGCGTTCAACACGGACTCCGTAATGCTGACACCTTTTGTGCAAAAATACGCACAAAAACTGCCATCATTACTCCTCCGGTTAACGCGGCGTTATATTTTTTAAACACTGTCACTGTTCAATATACAAGGAAACTAATAGTGAGTAATTGCCCATCTTGCTCCAAAAAGTTTGGCTTTATGAATCTGCTAAAGTCATCAAACCCCATGCGTATCAAATGCAGTGGCTGTAAAGAAATAATACGCATAAATGGTTTTCACGCTCTTATAGCTGTTGTTATTACTTTACCATTAGCGTTTTTAGTTTTAGCTGCTGTAGCAAAGGCAACTGCTAGCGGGGGTATAGCAGTTGCAGCGGCAATATTTTCAGGCTTAGTCGCTGAGTTTGTATTTTATAAATTGGTAATTTCTGGCAAGGTTAAATCTAATCTCGTAGCAAATGAAATATAACCAGGCAATCAAAGATCGCCCACGAAAGGGCCCGTGGGCTGGACTCGCTCTGCTGCGCGCCGCTCGCCCTTTATTGCGGCGTTAGGCTCATGGAGATGCTATGAAAGTCGAGATAGTAAGAGATACTGGGACAGGTTATTTTGGCACAACAACTGCCAGAACAAATGTTCCACAAGGAAAGAAACTTGAGCTTACCATGCAGAATCTATGTTCAACTTTGGGCATTAAAAAAATCTACTGGACCATTAGCTCAAGAGAAGCAAAATATTATCGCCCGGATGGACCTTATACCTATCAGAGTGCTTCCAATACCATTCTTGAATTATCTGAAAAAGTAGCCGAGAAATATGCGAATAAAAAAGCCTAACAAGTTTAGCCTGCCTCGCCCCGGAAAAATCCCCGGGGCTGGACTCGCTATCGCTCGCCGCAGCTAAAGGCGTTAGCTGTAAAAAAGGAGTTAAATTGAAGCACATATTTGTTATTGCAGTTTTAGCCTTATTGTCAGGTTGTAGTTCAATGGTAAAGACCGAAATTGGAGATTACGATTACGGCAAAAGTTTAAGTGAACTACAAAGTCAGCATATCGAGTTACAACCTCAGGATGGTTTATTCTCTGAACCACGAATT
>NZ_LWGG01001022.1:0-1089 GCF_001635365.1 Oleiphilus sp. HI0128
CTTAACCCTATAAAAGAAAATTCAACTAAACCTAGATTTCATATTGATTCTTATTCTATTGGGTAAATCACATGAACGAAGCCTCAAATAAGCTAGCTGGTTCACTAGAGAAGTTAAGTGAATTACAAAGTGCTGGTGTTGTCGCCATTCAAACGAAACAACTTAGTAGAGTTCATCGAGAGCGCTTGATTAAGCACGGGTTTATTCGAGAGGTGATACGGAGTTGGGAGTTAATTGGTTTCAGTAAGTGAGATTACCGAACGCTTACCAACGCACGCGCTATATTCCAACAGAATAATTTCAATCGAGTCTGACCCCATTGATTCACTTAACAACACAATAAACTTAGAAAAAATTAAATTTTCTTCTCTGTGTAGGCCGCAGGCCGCTCTGAGCCCTCTGTGGTGAACCGTCTTTTGTGTTTTGATCTTTAAGGAATAAACCAATAAACCACAGAGGACACCGAGCGCTTCGCTGCACAGAGGAAGAGATTAAGAAATACTAAAAACTTTTTGTCTTTTCTCGGTGTAGGCCGCAGGCCGCTCTGTGCCCTCGGTGGTGAACCTTCTTTTGTGTTTTGATCATTATGGGATAAACCGATGAACCACAGAGGACACCGGGCGCTTCGCTGCACAGAGGAAGAGATTAAGAAATACTAAAAACTTTTTGTCTTTTCTCGGTGTAGTCCGCAGGCCGCTCTGTGTCCTCGGTGGTGAACCGTCTTTTGTGTCTTAATCTTTAAGGGATAACCAGCCTGACCTCTTCCCCCAATAATTCCCGTAGCGCCTGTTTTAAAGCCCTCTTCGCGTCATCATCACCATGAACAATTCTTATTTCTGAAGGCTTAGCATTCATACCTTGCACTAAGTTCAGCAAGTCTTCCTGACCTGCATGCGCAGAGTAACCCGAGATCGTATGTACAGCGGCATTAATCGTATAGCGCTTACCCTCTAGCTCGACATAGCCATTTCGTGTCCCGTAAGTTTGAATATCTCGCCCTGCAGTTCCCTCAGCTTGATAACCTACAAACAGAATATCAGTACGCTTATCTTCAATTAAGGCTTTTAAATAATTAACAATACGTCCACC
>NZ_LWGG01001023.1:0-1039 GCF_001635365.1 Oleiphilus sp. HI0128
AAGCATAGTAAAGACATGAGTAAGACTTCTGACAACGCAACTGAAAACGACACTGTAGTCGACCAAGGCCAGCCTCTAATCAGCCATCTGATAGAATTGCGCACACGCCTCCTGCGTTCTGTGCTTTGCGTTATATTGATCTTCGCAGGCCTTTACTATTTTGCCAACGATATCTACCTGATTGTCTCAGAGCCACTTAGGGTCTTTTTACCCGAAGGTAGCACCATGATCGCGACCGATGTCGCATCACCCTTCTTTACCCCCTTCAAACTGGCTCTAATGACGGCACTGTTTATATCAATGCCTTATGTGCTCTTTCAAATATGGGGTTTTATCGCACCTGCACTCTATGAGAACGAAAAACGGCTCGCCTATCCTTTACTGCTATCGAGCATAATATTGTTCTATCTCGGCATGGCATTCGCTTACTTTGTCGTCTTTCCTTTAGTGTTTGGCTTTTTCACCAGTGCCGCACCTGAAGGCGTCACTGTAATGACCGATATCAGTCGCTATCTTGACTTCATTCTAAAGCTATTCTTCGCATTTGGTTTAGCCTTCGAAATCCCAATCGCAACCATTATTTTGGTTGCGGCAGGTATTACCAGCTCAGCTAGCCTAAGTGAAAAACGCCCTTACATCGTGGTTGGCTGCTTCGTTATCGGTATGTTATTGACGCCTCCAGATGTTATTTCGCAAACTCTTTTAGCAGTTCCAATGTGGGCTCTCTTTGAAGTCGGAGTGCTGTTTTCAAAACTCGTCGAAAAGAAGCGCAACGAAGAACCTGTAAGCGAATAACAATTAGATGAACCTGCTACTGTTATTCCCCGAAAATATGCACAGCGAAACACTGGCTGAGATTTCCGGTCGTCAACTCGAACATATGCATGAGACTCTAAAGTCAAAAGTTGGAGATAACATACGCGTTGGCCTGCTCAATCAGCAAATTGGCCTAGCCACTATTACAGCTCTCACTACGGAGTCTGCCAAACTCGATATCGAGTGGCAAAAAGAAGCGCCCGCACCACTCCCCTTAACACTC
>NZ_LWGG01001024.1:0-528 GCF_001635365.1 Oleiphilus sp. HI0128
CTATAAAGAGGACGCTCTAATGAGATTAAAACTAATACCAATATTACTTTTTACATNTGTTCTTACAGGCTGCCCTCTAGAGGGTGATAAGGGAAAGGGAGGAAATGCAGGTATAAATTGTTGGGATTTAAACAGTGATCGAGTAAATGATGCTGATGAGGATATTAATAAAGACGGATTGTGGGATTCACATGATTGTACTAGTGCCAGTAGTTCTGCTCAAAACCAGAAAGCAGAATTAAACCATCAGCATATTTGTGAAGCTCTTGCAAACTTGGGTGAATATCCAGAAGGCTGCCCATCGGCGTTTTTCAAGGTAGTTGTCGCCTGAGCATTTAAGCTGCTTGTTTTTCCTTCTCCGGGTTCAACTTAACGTCACCCACTTTCTCCCAGTTCCGCGTAGCTTTTGACCACCTTATTTGGTTCTTTCTTTTCATCTTGCGATAAAGCTCATCCCTCTTCGATAATATTTCTTCATCCAGACCTAAGTGCCTTTGCTCTGGGGTAACAAAGTTAATTCGACTATGC
>NZ_LWGG01001025.1:0-720 GCF_001635365.1 Oleiphilus sp. HI0128
TGAGTGTTATTGCTTGGTTTTATTGAATTTAAGTTGTGTGTGGTCAATGCTGGTTCTAGCTGGCCGAGACGCAGTGTCCGCAATCGAGCTATATTTTTTGAGGAGATGTTCGGATGGCAAAAGAAAAATTTGAACGTAATAAACCACACGTCAACGTAGGTACTATTGGTCACGTTGATCACGGTAAAACAACTTTGACTGCAGCGTTAACGCGTGTATGTGCAGAAGTATTCGGTGGTGAGAAGGTTGACTTCGCAAACATCGATAACGCACCAGAAGAAAGAGAACGTGGTATCACTATCGCGACGTCTCACGTTGAGTATGATTCAACTGATCGTCACTACGCTCACGTTGACTGCCCAGGGCACGCCGATTATGTTAAGAACATGATCACAGGTGCTGCTCAGATGGATGGTGCTATCTTGGTTTGTGGTGCGACTGATGGTCCTATGCCTCAGACTCGTGAGCACATCCTTTTGTCTCGTCAGGTAGGTGTACCTTACATTGTAGTATTCTTGAACAAGGCTGACTTGTTGGCTGAAGACTGTGGTGGTGCAGGTTCAGAAGAATACAACGAGATGCTTGAATTGGTTGAAATGGAAATTCGTGAGTTGCTAGACACTTATGAGTTCCCAGGTGATGATACGCCAATTATCGCAGGTTCTGCTTTGATGGCATTGAACGGCGAAGATGATAACGAGCTAGGTACAACTGCTGTTA
>NZ_LWGG01001026.1:0-293 GCF_001635365.1 Oleiphilus sp. HI0128
CGATTCCATAATTCATATTATTTTCTGAAAGAAAACTTTGAAACCCATCATCATCGCCAAGTCTATTAGAATAAATTGGCTCATTGCCATCACTCGTATGATCTTTAAACACTGACAAATCATAATCAATCAAAACGATATCTTCGAAAATATCACCTAAACGATCTTCAATTTCGTTAATCGCGGAGATGATTTTTTGATCAGGTTCAACCCCACCATTTGAAACGAAATATAATGGTATTTTTGAATTGGTATCGTATCTAATAATTCCTTCACTCTGAAAATTGAAACCT
>NZ_LWGG01001027.1:0-568 GCF_001635365.1 Oleiphilus sp. HI0128
TCGACGTTTATTAAGCTTGCTGATAAAGCATCAGGCAAACTTCATGCAAGCAACACCCGCCACCTGGCGATTGCTGATCAGTAGTGGCTGGCAGGGTGAGCCTAGATTAAAAGCACTGTGCGGTGGCGAAGCATTGCCATTGGATTTAGCTGAAGAGCTACTTCAACGCTGTAGTGAGCTTTGGAACATGTATGGCCCAACTGAAACCACCGTTTGGTCTAGCTGTGCCCAGATTACACAAACCCAAACACCGCCTGGATTGGGCTTACCTATCGCCAACACTCAGTTATATGTGCTGGATGAGCAGCTGCGCCCTGTCCCTAACGGCATCGCTGGCGAACTATACATCGGTGGTGACGGTTTGACCTTAGGCTATAACAATCGTGACGAATTAACCCGGAAGGTCTTTATTCCAAACCCCTTTGGAGACGGCCAACTCTATCGCACCGGTGATAAAGTACGCTACACCCACGACGGCACCCTTACGTATATGGGACGACTGGATCAGCAAGTCAAAGTACGCGGCTACCGAATAGAACTGGGTGAAATTGAGACGCTTATGCGCCAA
>NZ_LWGG01001028.1:0-423 GCF_001635365.1 Oleiphilus sp. HI0128
ATGCCTGCTACAAGGAGCAGCCCAAGAATCAATAAAGCCCCTAACTTCTTAATCATTTCTTATGTTCCAAGTAACTTATCCAACTTCGTATACAAACTATAGCAAATATTCTAAGAATTTAACTTTATCTTCAGATATTTAGGTCTAAGCTAAAATCTATAAGCTGTAGGCAATTAATGGGTTAATCACTGCCAATTCAGCATTTCACCATTTATATAGCTAAAGTCGAAGTTAGACCCTTACCATGAAGCACTCAGATGATGTATCCAGAGCAGTAGACCTTCTGAAAAAAACGCTGCCGGAAATGAACAAACGAAATATCGCTACTACGCCTAATAATTATGCGATTTGGTATGAGTTCGTCGTGGGTGACAACCCGGAACTTAGCAAAGCAATTCAAGAACTGGATGCTAAGAAGACAAG
>NZ_LWGG01001029.1:0-729 GCF_001635365.1 Oleiphilus sp. HI0128
GAAAGAATATAAAATCTGGTTGGATAACTCGATTCTGCAGGTACCGCCTAAATCGGCCTTGGGCAAAGCACTCGCATACAGTTTAAATCAATGGCCAAAGCTGACACGCTACTTAGAAGATGGTCATCTGAATATCGATAACAATCGTGCAGAAAGAGCAATCAAACCCTTCGTGATAGGGCGAAAAAACTGGTTATTCTCAAACACCACTAGTGGTGCCCATGCCAGCAGTGTACTTTACAGTATTGTTGAAACAGCAAAAGCGAATAACCTCGTGCCATTCGATTATCTGCATCAGATTCTTAACGTATTGAGCGAGCGTGACGATGATGACACTCTGACAGCTCTGTTGCCCTGGAATGTTAGTTTAGAAGTTAGATGACAGGTGTGCTTCGCGTGACGCTTACAAAATTACGGCCAATATTCGCTAAGTGAAGCTTCTTCTATATGCTGTATGTATAAACAGTATCAAGGAGGATGCTCATGTCACCGGCAAGGAATGTCTGGGCGAGTCAAGCACCATACTATGAACGCCATCAGCCCGAAAAGACGCTCCTCTATCAATTGGTTCAGGAACATTATCCTGTCTTTAAGTCCTCGTTGGAGGGTCAGGGACAAAGCTTGCCTCGTTACGTTCAGAGAGAGTTCGAAGATTTTCTCCAATGTGGTCGGCTGGAATATGGCTTTTTGCGTGTCCGCTGCGAGGATTGCCATCATGAACGATTGGTG
>NZ_LWGG01001030.1:0-10234 GCF_001635365.1 Oleiphilus sp. HI0128
AGCAAGCTCTTACCAAGCGCTAGGCTTTCGGCTTCGCGTTGGTCTTTCAAGTAGTGCCTTATGCTGCTCTTGGCTTTACCGGTTGTGACAATATTCAGCCAAGCCCTACTTGGTTTAGCGCTAGGGGCAGTGACTACTTCAACCGTTTGCCCGCTTTGTAGAGGTACGCTCAAGGGGGCAAGTTGTTTGTTTACGCGACAGGCGACACAAGCATGACCAATATCGGTATGGATAGCATAGGCGAAGTCGATTGGGGTTGCCCCCGCAGGTAATTCGAGAATCGCGCCTTTGGGTGTGAATACATAGATCTCGTCGGGGAAGAGGTCGATCTTAACGTGCTCAATAAACTCCATAGAGTCAACGGCTCGTTCACGAAGTTCTTTCAGGCCGCTTAGCCAGCGATCAATACGCGCCTGATTGGCCAAGGCGAGATCTGACTCATCTTTATATTGCCAGTGTGCAGCAATACCGTAGTCAGCCAAATCTTCCATATCCTTAGTACGAATCTGAATCTCGATATTAACGTGCATACCGAAAAGTGTCGTATGGAGAGACTGGTAGCCATTTGCTTTAGGTACGGCGATATAGTCTTTAAAACGAAAGGGCAGCGGCTTGTATAAACTGTGGGCGGCTCCGAGCACGCGATAACAATCGTCTTCAGAGTCAGTAATAATTCGAAAGGCATAAACATCCATAATTTCATGGAAGGATTTATGCTGGTATTTCATTTTTTTATAAATGCTGTTCAGGTGCTTCTCGCGACCGAGTATCTCAGCATTAATACCGCGTTCTTTGAGCTTATCTTCAAGGCAATGTTGAATATCGGCAAGAATTTCATTGTGATTGCCACGTAACTTCTGCACTGCCTGGCCAATATATTTGGCTCGCATCGGGTACATGGCGGCAAAGCCTAAGTCTTCTAGCTCTACCCGAATGCTGTTGATGCCCAGTCGGTTGGCAATTGGCGCGTAGATATCCAGGGTCTCGGTGGCAATGCGTCGACGCTTTTCGGCATGCAAAGGCCCCAGCGTACGCATATTGTGCAGGCGGTCTGCCAGTTTGACTAAAATGACACGAATATCTTTGGCCATCGCCAAGGTCATTTTCTGGAAGTTGTGGGCCTGCGCTTCGGCTTTGGACTTAAACTCTATCTGCGTCAGTTTACTTACGCCATCGACCAGGTCAGCGACAGTATCATTAAACTGCTCGGCTAACTCTTCTTTGGTAACCTCGGTGTCTTCAATGACATCGTGAAGCAGTGCGGCCATTAGTGTTTCGTGATCCATGTGCAAACCAGCAAGGATCTTGGCAACGGCTACCGGATGGATGATGTATGGGTCGCCACTTCGACGGTACTGACCTTCGTGTGCATCTTTAGCACACTCGAAAGCCTGCAAGATCATAGAGACCTTGTTGTCATCCAGATAAGTTCTGACTGCCGCTTCGAGTGATTCTATCAATGCCTGTTCTGCCTGTTCTTTAATAATATGTTTCTAGAAACACGAGTGCCTTAAAATACGAGGGGGATAAGCTCTAAAGCAAAAAAAAGCCGAACGTTTCCATTCAGCTTTATGCGCTCTCACCTATCTTAAGTGAGAACAGATGATTTTCAAGAGTAATTCTCAAGAAAACCACATAATTTATTCATTTTTCAGCAGATTAAGAAGAAATCTCTTCGCGCTTGATCACATCATCATTGATCAAACCTTCTGCAATTTCACGCAAGGCAACAACAGTAGGTTTGTCATTTTCCCACTCTACGAAAGGCTCTTTGCCGCCATTTGCTAGTTGTCTGGCTCTCTTGGTTGAAACCATTACCAATTCAAAACGGTTATCAACGTGATCTAAACAATCTTCAACGGTCACTCTAGCCATTAAATTTTCACCTCTGGAAAAGACGCACTACTCAATAAATAAGGCAGAACTACAGTCCCACCCAAAAACGACCGAACATACTACGAAAAACGCTCTAAGAAGACAATAGCTCGGTCAATATTTCTTCATGCTGCGCGCTTTGACTGGCGGTGTCTAGCCGATTTGATTTAAAAATCGACAATAGATCGCTTAATGCATCGCCAAATTGATCGTTAATAACCAGATAGTCGTACTCATGATAATGGCTACTTTCACTGGTTGCATCGGCCATGCGGCGCTCAATGACTTCTTCACTATCTTGGCCGCGCCCTTGTAAGCGTTCGCGCAAGGCGGCTTTAGATGGAGGTAGGATAAAGATGCTCACGGTATCTGGCATCAGTTCTCTTACTTGCTGCGCACCCTGCCAATCGATTTCAAGAATAACGTCTTGCCCAAGCGCCATACGCTGCTCAAGCCAGGTCTTGGAGGTACCGTAGTAGTTATCGAAAACTTTTGCATGCTCTAGAAAGCCAGATTCAGATATGAGCTGCTCAAACTCGGGGATGCTGACAAAGTGATAATTAACGCCATCGACTTCCCCGGGACGAGCCTGGCGAGTGGTATGAGAAACTGAAACTTCGATACCTGAGTCGGCTTCGAGTAAGGCTGCTACCAGGCTTGTTTTCCCTGCTCCGGAAGGGGCTGAAACGACATATAAACGCCCTTGCCTTGCAACTTCTTTAGACTTTTCACCTGTGCTACCCACTCTTTCTCCTCCAGATTCTAAGCAATGTCTAGGCTGTTATTCATCAGCTAAAACAACTATATTTAATGCGATGTGGAGCATTATGCTAAATTTCAGCTAAAAAGAGTATCTCTTAGTCTCAGTAGATCTTGATAAAGCGCTACAGACGAATTTTATTGAACGGCTAATACTGTTGGTATAAACACCCTGTGAAACAATATTGTCATTATCACCCGATTTCTCCGGCAATCTGGCATTGCCTGTCATGCGAGCGTCATTACGATAAGCTTTGCATGCCCGATGGTGACGAAAGGCAGCAGAAGGCTAAGTGCCCACATTGTAAAAAGCCCATGTCTTTTCTTGAGAAGCGTCACGAGATGCCTCCATTTTGGTCAATGCAACAGCGTTTTTTCGGTCTGCCATTTAAAACAGACGCTTTGTTGCTTTCCTTGTTGTTAGGCCTTAGTGCACTAGCGATGCACTTAAATGCGATATTCGCCCTGCTACTTGCTAGTATCTTGTCTCTAGTGCTTGTGAACTTCTCTGTGCAGGTAGCGCGGAGCTATAGTAAGGCGACTCGCTTATCATCGACGACAGGTTCAAGCTCATTTAATGGGGGGGTGCCAGGAATTGCCTCGGCTTTAGATTTTAAACAGGCTAAGACGAGCCTGATTATTACCGGACTATTAATCGTTTGCTTTGCGCCCCCCATACTTTTACTGAATTATGTTAGTGGCTGGCTTGCCCTAACCTACGCGTTACTTGTTTTATCGATTCTGCCCAGTGTATTGCTTATGCTGCTGTATAGCGATAAACGGCAAGGCGGCCATGGATCTGCTCCACCTAGTTGGATGAGCATTATTAAAAAGATGCACTTATCTTATGTCAGCTTGATTGCATTTTTTGCGATGAGCTATTTGAGCGTATTGGTGATCGCAGATTTGCTTCACCCTGTATTACCCTCCTTTGCTTTTGCTCCGGTTTGTGTGCTGCTGACGGCATATTTTGTTATAGCCCTGTTTGCGGTTTTGGGTTACGTCTTAAAGCGTTATGAATTCTTTTCATCGGTGAGCAGTGTCAAAGCGCTTGAGAGCGAACAAGACAATACGCCAACTGACAGCTCACAACGAATCAATGCTGACTTAGATATCGCGATCAAAGATGGTGACTTTTCCAAAGCCTTGTCTCTTTTGGAAA
The DNA here is from genome assembly GCF_001635365.1 of Oleiphilus sp. HI0128. Taxonomy (NCBI): domain Bacteria; kingdom Pseudomonadati; phylum Pseudomonadota; class Gammaproteobacteria; order Oceanospirillales; family Oleiphilaceae; genus Oleiphilus; species Oleiphilus sp. HI0128. Next base: position 3,797 of record NZ_LWGG01001030.1, read on the forward strand.
ACAGTATGAAAGGCAAGGGAAAGCGGTCTGACTTGAGAGTCCATCAGCTGTATACGCTATTGCTAGAGCGCCGAGACCTGGTTCGCCTGGAACAGCATAGTCACTTGTTTTTTGAACTCTTACTGGGTCGGGGGCAGAAGTTGGCAGCTTATGAGTTGTTTGAAATGCTGCGCAATGAGCAAGAGAAGTTCCTGGTGCACGATATTCAACTGAGCCTCGATCTGGCTGAAGCGTTTTATCAGATGAAAGAGTATAAACTGGTGCTTTGGTTAGCACGTGAAGCGCACCAACGATTTGACTCGTGCCCGGAATTGGCGAAGTTATATTTACTAGCCGCTAAGACTATTCTTTCGAAGTCCAAGACACCGGAAAAAGCACGTGCATTCTTGCACTATATTGACGAGAACTTTCCGGATACCGAGTTTAAGGAAGCCGCAAGGCGCTTGCTAGAACACCTTGACTCACATTAACTGAGCCGATCATTGATGGCATTGAGTATTTGCCACTTCTTCCCACACCACTGTGGGGCAAGCAGAATGTCTTGCGAGGCTGTTCCGGTTAGCCGGTGAACGATTACGTTTTTAGGAAGGCGCTCAAGCATTTTGACCACGGTATCGATATACGCTTGCTCAGCGACAGGTTCATACAAACCTTTCTTCCATTCTCGTGCTAGCTGCGTTCCTTTTACAATATGAAGCGGATGGAACTTGATTCCATCTGTTCCCAGTGCCAAGACTTTATCTAAGGACTTCAGGCTATCAAGGGCTGCTTCGCCAGGAAGCCCCACTATTAAATGCGTACATACTTTTATCCCCATATCGCGAGCACGCCGACAAGTATCTTCATATTCCATCCAGCCATGACCACGGTTGACCCGCAGGAGTGACTCATCATTAGCGCTTTGTAGTCCTAATTCCAACCATATTTCATAGCCTTGCTCCTGATAAGCCAAGAGCAGTTCGAGCACCTCATCGGGAACACAGTCAGGGCGAGTCCCTATCGACAAGCCAATGACGTCGTCGACCGCTAAAGCACGATCATACAAGCGCTTTAGGTTTTCGGCCTCATCATAGGTGTTGGTATAGGCCTGAAAGTAGCCAAGAAATTTCTTGGCTCCGGTACGCTTGGCGATCACCGCTTTGCCGCGTGCTATTTGTGACTCAATTGAGTCTGGCGCTTTGGCGTTGGGGCTGAAGGATGCGTTATTACAAAAGGTGCAGCCACCAATACCTTTGCTACCGTCTCGATTAGGACAAGTAAAGGAAGCGTTGAGAGAGAGCTTATGGACATGCTCGCCATGGCGCTGTTGCATATACTGGCCAAATGAAAGATAAGGCCTTCCAGCCACAACACTCACAACTTAAACCATTTGACTTGATTGCATATCCATACCCGGCTTGCCAAACCAATAACCGTTGCAATCCTGATCGCTCAGCGCAATTTCACTCGACTGGCCATCAAGCGCATCACGGAAGCGACGAATGATGTCACTCATACCCTCAGCACGAGGGCTTAAGCGCAAGACATCAACATCGAATTTTTTCATTTCAGGCACCTGTGCAAGCAGGTTATAAACCGACGAAGACTGCGTTTGGATGCCGTTAATATTAAATAGGGCCTGTTGCTCCTGACTCTTTACTTCTAGCCCTTCCGGGTAGTGAATGCAGCTAAAGCGACAATCATCCTTGGGTAAGTCCAGGTAACGTGCGGTAAAACACCGCGCGGAGTAAGCGAGAGGAAGATGGCCATAGCTGAAGACTTCGGTTTCAATCTTCTCACGGATACCAAGATCACTTGCCTCGTCGTGAATGGTTTGTAAGCAATGGCCCGAGAGCTCAACCGGCATAACCCAACGTCGAGCACCGTTTCTGACCATAATCGATAAAGTGCGTGCATTGTAGATATTGGTGCTAGGACCACAGACAAAGGGTACTCCTTTGCGCGATAGTAATTGCACTGCAGAGATATCGTTCGCTTCAACTTGAACCGGGGCGTTTTCACAAATATTCTTTAAGGTGCTTAATTCAGAATCTGCCATTAATAACGCCAGACTGGAAATTACGACTTCTTTACCTGATTCCGATAGTTCCTTGGCTAGCTCTAGCCATTCAGCAGTTTTTAATTCTCGGCGCTTAGAACACACCGTCTCGCCTAAATAAATAACATCGACAGGGCTGTCGAGCATCTCTTGGTAGAAGTCATAAACGCGCTGTTTTGGCCAAAAAAACAGGTTTGGGCCTAGTGATAATTTCATCATATTACTCCCTAAATCTGCGGGGTTTATTGCCAGGCGCGCGTATAAGCGCCCAAAGTGGTTTGCGAGCCTTCAGAGACTTTATCGAGTGGCTTGCTCCATTGGGGTTTCACTTTAAAGTTATCCGGGTCGCGCTGATAGCTGTCTAAAGCTTTGCGCCAAACCGAGACAACCTGTTCAACATAAGCCGGGCTGCGTTGTCGACCCTCAATTTTTACAGCCTTGATGCCGATCTCTGTTAAGTCAGGAATTAAGCCAATTGTGTTCAAGCTTGTTGGTTCTTCGAGTGCATTGTAGAGACGGCCTTCCACTTCAAATCGGCCTTTACACAAGGTTGGGTAACCTGCTTTTTCATCTTCCTGATAACGGTCAATTAGCACATTGTTCAAACGTGACTCCAGGCCGTCTTCTGTTTCTTCCCAGCGAACAAAGCTTGCAGGCGAACAGGCACCGCAAGTATTGGGTGATTGGTCGGTTAGGTATGAAGATAAATAGCAGCGCCCTTCAGCCATAATGCATAAGGAACCAAAGGCAAAGACTTCTAATTCGATAGGCGACTTCTTAGCAACTTGCGCCACCTGCTTGAGTGATAAGACGCGTGGCAGCACAGCGCGGCGAACATTGAAATTGCGCTTGTAGAAACTTAGTGACTCAGCATTTGTGCCAGAGCCCTGAACCGACAAGTGCAGGTTTAGATTGGGGTGCTTTTGGGTGGCGTAATCCAGCACCCCCATATCAGCACAAATTAGCGCATCGGCCTGAATATCGGCGGCTACATCAACGGCTCGTTGCCATTTACTCCAACCTTCGGGCTGGGCATAGGTATTCACCGCGATATATAACTTAACGCCTTTGGATCGCGCATAAGCTAAGGCTTGTGAGACCTTTTCTTCTTTGAAGTTTAAGCCTGAGAAGTGACGTGCATTAGTTTCGTCTTTAAATCCTACATAGACGGCACTGGCACCACTATCTACCGCTTTTTTAAAGGCTGGTAAACTGCCAGCCGGACAGACCAAATCCATAAAGAAATACTCGAAATAATACGTCTGACCATTGTGAAGAATCCCCCGGCTAGTCACTATCCCTATTGGTGGGTATTTTATGTACCAACTTGCCGGGATATAGTTTCCTTTAATATCTGTTCGCTAATCTCGTTTTAAGGAGCGAAGCTACAATGCTATTGTCGAGCCCGAGAACTCTGCTTCCAAAATTACCTTTGACTTTGGTCAAACCTGTTCGCCATATGCCTTTTGGCCTGCAAAGTTTAGTGCTAAAAAGAGTGCTGAAAGCGGCCTTTAAGTCAGCCTTGGATCAAGGTGACATGGATTTTCTTAAACAGCGTTGGCTAAAAATCGAGATTAGCGATGCGGATATCAATTGGTTCTTTAGTTGTGGTCCTCGAAACGAGATATTAATGCAGAAGGATGCGCAGACGGACGTTTGTATTCGCGGTAGTTTGCGTAGCTTTATTTTGCTCGCGGCCCAAAAAGAAGACCCGGATACGCTGTTCTTCCAGCGTGACTTGGTGATTGAGGGTGACACTGATCTGGGTCTTGAGATCAAAAACCTGATGGATAGCCTGGATCTCGATGACTTGCCACCAGAGCTGCTATTTGCCGTAAGAAGTGCTGCAGAGTATGTGACAGTATTTAGCTAAATACTCTTACTCCAATAGCGCCCGTCCGCTTAGGAGGTAATCCATTGTTTTGGGTATATAAGCTTCCACCAAGCTTCCACCAAGCTTTCCTAACGACTAGAATCCCCCTATCTATCGTTAAAGGCCAGATTTGATGAATCGTAAAAAGAAGCTGAACTCCATCCTCAAGAAAAAACTTAAGAAGGCAAATGCCAAACTGGCGCCTAAGAAGAATGATAAACCTCGCTATATATCCAAAGCAGAACGGGCTGTAATGGAAGAAGAAAACACCTTAACTGAGATCAAAAACGACTAATAGATTGTCGGCTTATAGCCTTTTCTTGGGTGGCCGTGTACCTTCCAAAAAATTAATCTTTTTCATCTTATAAAAAAGTGACAAAAGTCTCACTTCGATCCATATTGTTAGCAGCTAGCATTTTGTACTTAGCCTAAGAGATGTACCGCAGCGATGAATACACCCGCACCACGAGCTTATATTCGCCACCCGTCCAAGGTTGGTATACAGGTTACGCCTTTGAGTACGCGCGAGCAGCTCAATCTGGAGATTAATAATATCAGCCAGGGTGGTCTGTCTTTTGATTCCAATGTTTCATTTTTCAAAGATACTGTGGTGAAGCTGAAAATACCTTCGGTTAAGCCGGTATTTAAGGTCAATGCAATTATTCGTTGGTGCCGAGAGCAAAGTGACAAGCAAGGCAGCCCATACGAGCTGGGCGTAGAGTTTCTCGACAATGATGACGCCTTTAAAGTTCGTATGATCGAACAGGTATGTCATATTGCCGAGTATCGAAAAGACTTGCAGGAACAGTTGGGTAAGCGAGTGACCTGGAATCAGGCCTCTCAGGAATGGATTAGCAAGAATGGGGGCAGCTTTCCGCGCTAGTCCGCGGTGAGTCACATTCAGGCAGGGCGAGTATTGTGAAGCAAACCTGTCATCGAATATGATCAAAAACGTATAACAGAAAGCAAAAAGCCGCAATACACAATGAACAATGTATTACGGCTTACTCAACTAACTAGCGTACTTTTTGGAACCTTCTGACCAGCTCAGGTGCCTTCGACTTCGACTTCCATCTCTACGTCTTTGAATAATAGTCCGAATGTATCCCAGACCTCTTCGACGGATTTCTCAATTTCATGCACTGCATGCTCTGAGGACGCGACAAGCTGTTCCTCTTTTTCTTTCAGTCCTGAACGATAATCTAGCAGTTTTTGATATTTATTTTGTGCGATTGATCGTAGCTCGTCAGGCAAGTCCTTTACCCTGTGCTCCATGCGGTCGATTTTGTAATCCCATTCTTCTAATTTCTTTGCAAATTTCTCAATTTGCTCATGATGTGAAGACATTTTCACTACTCCTACTATGCTACAAGTCAACGCCAGAATAGCGCGCTACAAAAAAAAGCTCATTGATGTAGGTCAACGGCCGATTTATATTCATATAAGCTTAGAATTCCAATATGAAGGTGACATGACAGCATGGCCGTATTTTTTGTACACGATGTAAGGACAGGGCTCGTTACACCACTAGACCGTAAGTTTAGGGTGCGTGATATTCCTCCAACGGATGAACTGACTGAAATACAGAAAGTTCATTCTAAAGCTGAAACCGACCCCGAAGATTTTAAAGATCATCGTCAAAAGTCAAAGCAGAAACCCCTGGAGCCGAGTGCAAGCCAGCAGAAAGCGATTTCTGCCTACCAAGAAGTTAAGCCCGCCCGAAGCCCTTTGGGGAGAGTGAAGAATATTATGAGCTCGCCGGTACTGAGTATCAGCAAAGATAAGACGCTCGAAGATGCCTGGCGTATTATGCAGAAGTATGAAATACATCACCTGGTCATTCTTGATGAGGAACAGAAATATTGCGGAATGCTATCTGATAAAAAGATCGTCCCTTTTCTAATGAGCCCACAGGGTGGTAACCTCGAGGAAATGCAGAAAAGCTCGCTAAACGCCTTCTGTCACGAATCGTTGTTATCAACCCACCCAGAAACTCAGGTAGAAGACTTAGCACCAGCTTTGTTGGAGTATGGCTTGGACGCGATAGCGGTATTCGAGAATCAACAGATTGTCGGGATCGTTACCCACCCCGATATATTGAAGACGATACTACTGAAGGAGTCGCTAGAAGCAGATGCTTAATCTGGTCGAGCTTGTTGGGGGCTAAAAAGTAAAATGATTAGACCTAAGAGGCCAACTGCCGTGATCGATAAGCCGGCTTCTAATACGACACCTGCAAAACGGTGGTCTAAGCGGTAGAGACCACTCGAAAAACCATAACTCAAATCCAGTAACCCCAGGAACAGTGCCGCACCGGCGCAGGCTGCTGCGAGTACTCGGCCCTTTTGCATCCATTGGTTGCACCACAAAGGCAGGGCAGAAACTAGCATACCAAAGGCCAGAATTAAATCAGGCAGCACAAAGCTTCTTTCCCACAAGTAATAGCCTTCAAAATGTGGCATCAGTGCTCTTAGCTCTTCGATAGAAAAGAGCGAGCCGTTAAAGAACTGCCACCAGAAATGTATGA
>NZ_LWGG01001031.1:0-500 GCF_001635365.1 Oleiphilus sp. HI0128
AATTGAAACAAACTCCAGCGCATCTATAAAGCGCCAAGCTGCTGCCTTGTCTCCCTTAATTTTAAAGGACAATACACCGCTATTTCCTGTTTGTTGGGATGCAACCAGGTCTGCCTGAGGATGACTTGCTAAGCCAGAGTAAAACACTTGGTCAACTTCAGCTTGTTCTGACAACCACTGAGCGATTTTCATAGCCCCATCACCGTGAGCTTTCATACGTATACTCAGGGTTTCTAAGCCCTTCAGCATCACCCAGGCATTAAAGGGGCTCAAGGCAGCACCGCCAGAACGGATAAAACCATGAACCTCTTCGATAATTGCATTTGAGCCGACAACCGCGCCACCCAAACAACGTCCTTGGCCGTCAATGTATTTAGTCGCTGAATGCACTACGATATCAGCACCAAGCTTCAAAGGCTGCTGCAAGATAGGTGTACACATGCAGTTATCAACAACAAGCAAGCAGCCTTTCGAATGACGCCCTTGTCTCGCCAGTTCTG
>NZ_LWGG01001032.1:0-343 GCF_001635365.1 Oleiphilus sp. HI0128
ATTTCATTGTGTTCTCCTAAGTTAGTCTAATTCTATTCTAAGTCGTCAAGCACTCAAACCACGGCTTTTGCAGGTGGAATTTCTTTGGCCTCAAGCATGCCTTCGCTAATAATGAAATCAATAATTTTGTCTAGACCTTCAGCTTTCTTAAGGTTTGAGAAAACAAAAGGACGTTCACCGCGCATCTTCTTTGAGTCCTGATCCATTACGTCTAGCGAAGCACCAACAAGTGGAGCCAAGTCTATTTTATTGATAATCAACAGATCGGACTTAGTAATGCCTGGGCCACCTTTACGTGGAATCTTATCGCCTGCTGATACATCAATCACGTAGATAGTTAAGT
>NZ_LWGG01001033.1:0-674 GCF_001635365.1 Oleiphilus sp. HI0128
CAGCAGTAATTACTGGGCGAACAAAATTTTTGATGAGCATAAGCTGTATGGCCGTGATAGTGATCAATACTATGTTGCAAGCAGGGCACTCAGTAAGGGGAAAGAAGTCTGGTCGGCCGTCTATTTTGTGCAGAATGGCCTTAGGCAGCGTTTCATATATGAGCTGACTGTGACCAAAAGCTCGGCTGCTGATGGGGATTATGCGGAGCCAGTTGGTGTCTGGCTTAACGGGTCTTCCATGGGCGAGGGTGATGTTACGAAAAACCAAGCGGAGGCAATAGCCCGGTATATTGAGTCGGTAGAAGCCTCTGAGCTATATTTGGTTGTCTATGCAGATCAAGAACTGAAGCCAACCAAAGTGCTTTGGGATCAGTTGCGTACAAAAGGTGAGGTTCAGGTAGCAGTGTTAAGTAAATCCCTAGGGCAAGCCAAATTACCTATCACGCTTCGAGTACTTGGGCCATTGCATGGAGAGCCTTCGTTTGAAAAGCTTCCTGTTTGGTTCAGGTTGTATGCGTATTGATCGTTAATTGTTCAGTATTCGTTGTGCATTTTTATGAAACTTAAACTTAACAAATCTAAACACAAAGATTTGTTGATAATTCTGCTTGTTTAAACAATACTTTATTGGATATTGCAGAATTTTTTCCAATAAAAGCAATAAAATGTGGCGG
>NZ_LWGG01001034.1:0-907 GCF_001635365.1 Oleiphilus sp. HI0128
AAAATTAACTCGGCTACTTTCAGAGCTCATTGAGGCATACCCCATACCTGTAGAAGAGATCGTGCTAATGGGCTTTAGTATGGGAGGCTTGTTAATACGAAGTGCCCAGAAACTCGCGCAAGATGCCGAAGCAGATTGGCTAAGTTTGTTGTCAAACTGTTATTACATTGGCACGCCTCATGAAGGCTCGCCCTTGGAGAAGTTTGGTCACCTAACCAGTTCTATTGTTCGCTATATCCCGCGTGATTACATTAGTCACTGGGCAGACTGGATAGACGTTCGAAGCCAGGGTATACAAGATCTGAAGGACGGCTTACTCCATCTGAATAAAGAAAAACGTGGCGCGGATAGTGATGACCCCTACGAGCAGAGTGTGCGCTGTGGAAGTTTTACCGCGCATGCTCAGCATCACTTCATTAGCGGCTCGCTATCGGCGAACAAGAATAGTCTACTCAACAAGTATTTTGGCGATAGCCTGGTGAGACATACAAGTGCTAACCCCATATCTGCACCAGAAGACAGTAAGCAGGCCCATTTCAATGGTATTCCACATGTACCTCTGGCTCACTCAGAAAAGGTTTACCAGCAAATAAACCAGTGGTTCCGTGAGCATCCAGATCATATTGACTTGAAGTTCTACGAGGTGAGGGAAGCGACTAAGAAGCAGCAAATGGTGCAGAGAGTCGCGCAAGGCTTGTCGAATCAAGAAATCATATCAGGTAGCTTGGATTTGTTAGCGCTTGCCTATGATCATACGGTAGACGCCGTTGAGAAGGTTCACGGCGCGATAGCAGATGAACCATACAGCGTACTTAGGAAAGTCCCTTTGATTAAAGATGTAACCTTGCCGATAGAAGATAGCCATAAAGATATACTCAATACCATATACTTCTCGCTCAAGGCTGGA
>NZ_LWGG01001035.1:0-4432 GCF_001635365.1 Oleiphilus sp. HI0128
CGAGCGCAACAAGACCACTAATAATAAAGGTCCAGTAATAGCCATATTCAGATACGACTACGCCACTAAAATAAGCACCTGCCGCACCGCCCGCACCGAAACCCAAACTACTATAAAGTGCCTGCGCCCGCCCCTGGTGCCTGAGTTTGAATCGCTGATGAACAAATTTGATCGCTGTCGCATGCATCGCTCCAAAAGAAAATGCATGAATACATTGTACGATAACAATTACCATCCAGTATTCTGCAAGCAGCCCTGTTACGACCCACCTGAAAGCAGTCAGCAATAAAGAAATAGCCATAATCAAACGTATCGAATGTAAGCCAAACCAACGGTGCATATAAATGAAGAGAAGCACTTCAGCAATAACACCTAAGCTCCATAGCACCCCAACCTGCGCAGTGCTATAACCCAAAGATTCCATGTAGATACTAAAATAAGTGTAGTAAGCGCCGTGAGAAACCTGCAATAAAAAGCAGACGATAAAGAATTGCTGAATATCACGTCGCTTTAAATACACCATAAAGCCATGGCTAGCTTCATCATGGCTTTGCGTTCTTTTCGGTTCCTCAAAATGAACTAAGCTGCTAACAAAAATCAACGCGATCACACAGAGCAAACTTATAGGAAAATATGCAATCCCCCAAATATCAAATACTATACCGAATCCCATAACACTAAAGATAAACCCGACTGAACCCCATAGCCGTATCCGCCCATACAACTCTTTCTTACTACCCAGATTAAAAAGCGTTACGACCTCTATCTGTGGCAAGACCGCATTCCAGAAGAAACTAAATAAGACAATAACTAGGGCATAAGCCTGAAAAGTGTTGGCAAAGAAAAAGCCGCTATAACAGACAAGCGTCATTAGCGTCCCAAAACGAACCAGAAAGACATTGTTACTAAAACGATCAGACAATGCGCCCCACAGTAAGGGAGCAAGCACCTTCGTTATCATCAATAAGGAAAGCAGCTGGGAGATTTCTAATAAGCTGAAGCCCTTACTATCGAGATATAGCCCCAAGTAAGGCGCCATGACACCTAGCAAGGCAAAATAGGTGAAATATAAAAATGATAGCTTCAGATATAAAACTGGCATTAAAAGCCCTGGCAAGCGAATCGAAAGCCAATAGAAGTCAGACTATTGATACGCAAAACTTCGTTGATCACACCCAAGCATCATAAGCCTAGGTAATTTGCTATTTCATAGAGATCTGGCCGCCCCTCTTCAAAGCCAAAATAGCAAACGGCTTCAGAACTCTCAGACTTAGCATCGTACTCAGAAACAACAAATTCGCACTGGTATTTTTTAGCAAGATCATATAAAAAATTTAGCGGTTCTTTTAGTTTAAATTTGGATTTCACCCGTAATGCAAAACCAAGTTTCCAGTCCTCTAAACATTCTTCAGGTCGAAAATCCAACAAACTAATAGAAGTCTTATTATTGAGCCAAGCACTTAGTTCAGCGAGTAGATCTTGAGAAATTTCTTCAATATCAATATCTGAATAGGATGAGCTATCTATATAGATGTGAATATCCATTACCCGCGAATACCTTCTGTTGTGAATACTAAACCCTATTATGTACGATAGAATTAAATTACTCTAAATAAAAAGTGCACTAATATCTCGACCAAGCTCACGTCAAACATTGCGACTCAAAAAACTCAAACCCAGAAATAATAATGCACGCTTTTAGTGCTGATCATTGTTTTTAGCGCTACGTTAGTGCACACATACAAGCAATATACGATAAATTCAAGAATTTCCTCTCCTGCTATTGAAATCCAATTTCAATTTAATTAATTTTGCACTGCCTTATAACAGTGCAATTTTGAAAATTAATTTTTGCACCAAAAGAACTCCGGCGCCATACGAAAAACAATATAAAAACGATAAATATCGCTTAGGCAAGAACTAATTACGCCATTTATTAAGCGACTCAGACATACAGGGCTACATATGAAATTAATTACGGCAATCATTAAACCTTTCAAACTAGATGACGTCAGATCAGCACTCACCGAATTAGGGCATCACGGCATGACTATCGAAGAAGTTAAAGGCTTTGGTCGTCAAAAAGGCCACACAGAGCTCTACCGTGGTGCCGAATACGTGATCGATTTCATTCCAAAACTAAAACTACAAATTGCCGTTGCAGAAGACGCTGTAGACCAAGCCATTGAAGCCATTATTTCAGCAGCAAACACTGGAAAAATCGGCGACGGTAAGATCTTTGTCAGCCCTATGGAACAAACCATTCGCATCCGCACAGGCGAGACCGGCAACGACGCCCTCTAAACAGAATCGAATTAAAAACAAACTCTTTACTCTTTTTAAAAATCAGGAGCTCTCTCATGAACAAACTCTTCCTGCTAGCTGCATCACTGCTAGCACCGTCTTTGGCTTTTGCTGAAGATGCGCTTAACGGCGCAAATACCGCCTGGATCCTTACCTCTACAGCCTTGGTATTGTTTATGACCCTACCAGGCCTAGCATTGTTTTATGGCGGTTTGGTTCGAAGCAAAAACGTTCTATCGGTGCTAATGCAGTGCTTTGCGATTGCAGGTATTTCTTCATTATTATGGTTCATCGTAGGCTACAGCCTGGCGTTTACGGAAGGCAACAACTTTATCGGTGACTTCAGCAAAGTTATGCTATCTGGCGTAACTCGTGAGTCTTTAGCGGGCGACATTCCAGAATCCTTATTCATGCTATTTCAAATGACCTTCGCAGTCATTACACCCGCACTAATTGTGGGTGGTTTCGCAGAGCGTATGCGTTTTTCTGCAATGGTTCTTTTCAGCGCAATCTGGTTATTAGCTGTCTACGTACCTATTACTCACTGGGTCTGGGGCGGCGGCTGGTTAGCTGATATGGGTCTATACGACTTCGCGGGCGGTACGGTAGTTCACATTACTGCAGGTGTTGCAGCGCTGGTTGCAGCGATTGTGATCGGCCCTCGAAAAGGCTTCCCAACAACAGCGATGCCTCCTCATAACATGACAATGACTGTAACAGGCGCAGGTATGCTTTGGGTTGGCTGGTTCGGCTTTAACGGTGGTAGTGCTTTGGCCGCTGACGGTAATGCAGCGATGGCAATGCTTTCCACACATATTTCTGCTGCAGCGGGTACGCTTACCTGGTTAGCTATCGAGTGGAAAAAGTTCGGTAAGCCAAGCGCTCTGGGTGGCGTAACAGGTATGGTCGCAGGCCTGGGTACCATTACTCCTGCTTCTGGTTTTGTTGGCCCTGGTGGCGCATTATTAATCGGTATTATGGCGAGCATAACATGCTTTTACGCAGTTCAGTACGTAAAACGCGTGTTGAAAATTGATGATTCATTAGATGTATTCCCGGTTCACGGCGTTGGCGGCATTATCGGTACTTTGTTTGCTGGTATCTTCTCTGCAACAAGCCTTGGCGTTTTCAGTGGTTACGGTTTTGCAGACGGAATCGAGTCAATGGCTGGCCAGCTTAGCGTTCAAGCCGTTGGTGTAATCTCTACCATTGTTTATACAGCTGTTGTTACCTGGATCATACTTAAACTCGTCGCAATCTTTACACCTTTACGCACGACAGATGAAGAAGAAGTTCAAGGCCTTGATGTCGTTGACCATGAAGAAACTGGCTACAATCTCTAAAGGCCCAAACGGCATTTGATCACACTTTAATCAAAGCCAAACACAAAACATGAATATTATTCATGTTTTGTGTTATCCTCCTTTTCTATAGCCTAGCATGAGCACTCTCCATGCCTGAGCAAATATAACAGGAGGCAAGCATGACCCATCTCAAGATCACCTTTCTAGTATTATTATTCCTAAGCATCAATATGACTGCTTGCAGCAGTGACTCGCCCGAGGGTTTTAAAAACATCTCATGGTCAGCCCAGTCGTTGCCTAAGGACTTACAGCGTATTTATCAGCAGAGCTGTAAAAATTGCCACGCAAATTCTGGCACTGGAGCGCCACTCACGGGGGACTCCAAGACCTGGAATAAGATTCTCGAAAACGGGATTGACGCCAGCGTTGAAAAAGCTATCAACGGCTCCGGTGGTATGCCGCCAGGTGGTCAGTGCTTTGAGTGCACTCCTGATCATTTCGTAAAGCTTATTCGTTATATGAGTAAGCCCCTTGAACAACAGTTATAAGGATGCGGCCATGAATAGACGTAGCTTACTAAAGTCACTTATCGCCACTACGCTTACCAGCTCTCTTCCACTGAGTAGCATGCTGGCAATCAATGCCCAGGCTTCTACAAGCACAAAAAGCTTCCCTTGGAAAAACTGGTCTGGCAATCAAAAATGCGTTCCGAGCGAACGCTTAGCGCCCGCCTCTATTGCTGAGCTGCAAACTCTGATTCGGCAAAAGCAACCCGGCATCCGGGCCTTGGGCAGCGGCCACTCCTTCTCTGCATTGGTTCCTAC
>NZ_LWGG01001036.1:0-2253 GCF_001635365.1 Oleiphilus sp. HI0128
AGTGCCACTTTATGTGTTCTTATTAGTCAGAAACAATAACTCAATTCATTTTTTCGGCCGCTAAAAAGCTAGGCATTCAAAATATTCAGTTTACCCCGCATTTATTATTTTTATCGCTGCGGTTTCTACAATAGAAGCTAACTACTATTTTTATTTTTATTTGTATAACTAATATTGGTTATTTTTATTTTTATGCTAGTAAGAGTAGCATTAGCTGTACCAGCACTTAATAAATACTTAATAAACAGTAACTTATGATTTTCTTATACGATTTATGCTTAAAGAGAGTGGTCAAAATACTAAAATGTGACAAAAAATCAGGTAAATATGTTTCGATAGGTAACGCCTGGTAACATTTTTGGAGGAAAGTGATTTTCTTAATTACAGTAAGTGTTTCCTTATGCAACAAAATGTGAGGCAGGTCTCACTTCTAGTTGCTCTTTTTGCGAGGTATTCCTAGTCGCTGTCTACGTTCCCATAGATTCTTACGGCTGATGCCCAGGCGCTTGGCCAGTTCTGTTTCATTCATATGGTCTTGGTTTTCGAGAACAAATTGTTGGAAATAGTCTTCGATTGATAAGCTTTTGCTAGAGGAGGCTGAAGACTTTTCGGCAGATGGGAGTTGGGAAGCTGCGCTGTAAGGGGAATTAACTTGTGGTGTAATCAATCCCTTTGGAATATTGATATCATCAACTTCCGACTCAATATCTAATAATTCAGCGGTAATCATCTTGTTATCGCAAAGAATGGTTCCACGCTCAATAGCATTTTCAAGTTCACGGACATTTCCAGGCCAGTGATATTCCTGAACGGCTTTCATTGCATCCGGACTGAACTTGATATTTGCTTGGCCAAGCTTGTCACTTGCTTTGGCAAGCAAAGTATTTGCAAGACCAAGAATATCATCGCCTCGCTCTCTTAATGGGGGGAGCTTGAGCTGGACAACATTTAGACGATAGAACAAATCTTCTCGAAATTGGCCAGTACGAGAAAGTGCCTTGAGGTTTCGGTGAGTTGCGGCAATAAGCCGAACATTAACTTGTCGAGACTGGGTTGAGCCAACACGCCTGATTTCCCCTTCTTGCAGAACGCGTAATAAGCGAGCTTGGGCTTCAAGTGGTAGTTCACCTATTTCGTCCAGAAATAAGGTGCCGCCATCAGCGGCTTCGATTAGACCGTTTCGAGCGCTTACTGCCCCGGTAAATGCGCCTTTTTCGTGACCGAATAGTTCGGACTCAATTAGCGATTCAGGGATTGCGGCACAGTTGATACAAATATATTCGTGATTACGACGATTGCTTAATTTATGGATAGCTCGCGCGGCCAGCTCTTTACCACTGCCTGTTTCGCCTTGAATTAATACGGTTGCTTCAGTAGGTGCCACTTTTTTCATTAAGTGGAACACTTTCTTCATGGCTTGGCATTGGCCGAAAATTAGTTGACCGATCTGCTTATCTGCATCGTCATCTTCATTGCTGGTCGCGCTCGCTAGAATGGGAGAGGGAGTTTGCTTCAGTATGCTGTTGACGATGTCAATCAGGTCTTTATGGTCAAAGGGTTTGGCGAGGTAATCAGCCGCACCAAGTTTCATAGCGTCGACAGCGGAGCGTAAACTGGCTTGCCCCGTAGTGACCAAAACAGGTACGCCCTGAGCTAATTTTATAATATCTGTCCCGGGCTGGTTGGGCAGGTGGATATCCGAAATGATTAAATCAAAAGAGGGTAGCGCATAAGTTTCAGCGGCCTCGTTGACTGATGATGCGACATCAACCTGGTGTAAAGCATCTTCTAGAAAATTTTGTAA
Source organism: Oleiphilus sp. HI0128 (assembly GCF_001635365.1). Lineage (NCBI taxonomy): Bacteria > Pseudomonadati > Pseudomonadota > Gammaproteobacteria > Oceanospirillales > Oleiphilaceae > Oleiphilus > Oleiphilus sp. HI0128. Next base: position 1,805 of record NZ_LWGG01001036.1, read on the forward strand.
ACCCGCGCGGTGATCAATGTCATCTTCAATGATTAATATTCGGCGCATGTAGCCCTGCTTAAATTAGGTTTAGTTGCTTTATTGTGTGGACGAAGAATCATAACTTATTTTGACTTCATACCAAAGCTGGCACGCGAAAACTCAATATGGAGATGGAAGCTCTTTAACTCGTGAGAGAACTTTAGGGTTCCAGTGTTCAATGGCAGTTTCTAGCATTTGAGGGATAGATAAGCATTTTGATGATATCTCAATCCCCAACAGCCTAAAGATACAGCTCAAATTCTCTTTGGCTTGGAGAGAAGAGACGGCCTTCGCGTGGTTTTGTTTACTCAGCTTCTGACCTTTAGCAGATAGTACCGGGAAATGAGAGAATTCGGGAGGCTTATAGTCAAGCGCTTGATAGAGTGCCAATTGCATGGGAGTAGAGAAGAGTAGGTCGTAGCCTCTTA
>NZ_LWGG01001037.1:0-388 GCF_001635365.1 Oleiphilus sp. HI0128
ACGAAATACTGTTCGTAAATACCTCAATAATAGAAATTTAGACCCAAGCTACCCTGCAAGGAAGTCGCCGAGTAAGCTGGATGACTACGAGAAGACCTTAACCTGCTGGCTTCACCGTGAGGTGAAAAAGCATCGAAAGCAGCGTAAGTCAGTCAAGCAGCTATACCAGGATTTAGTACAACTGGGTTACACCGTTTCCTATGATCGTGTTGCTGCGTTTGCACGGCAGTGGCGACAAGAGCAACATGAAGCAAAGAGCACTGCCGCTAAGCGAGTCTATGTTCCACTGACTTTTGCACCAGGCGAAGCATTCCAGTTTGATTGGGGCGAAGATTTCGCCACGATCAATGGTCGGAAGTGCTGCCTTCAAGTTGCTTACTTCAAGCTA
>NZ_LWGG01001038.1:0-1046 GCF_001635365.1 Oleiphilus sp. HI0128
ACGGGTAACACGTTTTCTTCCACTGAGACAAGGGCTTCTAGCGAGTGGATAGTTTCCTTACTGTTGGAAATGGTGACACTATATAAACCAGAATCGCTAAGTTGAGCGCTCGTTTTATTGTAGGAGCTTGCTGTCGCGCCCGGGATATTCTCGCCATCCTTCTGCCACTGATAGCTTAAGCTTCCCGCTCCGGATGCGAGAACAAACAAAGAAAAGCTTTGTGATTCACTGGTATGTATGGACTGCGGTTGAGTTTGAATTTGAAGCTCAGCGCTGTCGAGATCTTCTGCAATATTTTGAGCATCATTGGTGATACTGCTCAGTGCGCTAGCATAACTATTTCCGTTGTCAGAGTAGGTGTCCAGGTATGCAGAAAGCTGCTCTGCTAGGTCGCTTGCTGTGTAGAACACGTTCGCTAAGGGAATATGATCAAGCAATTGGTTCGTGCCTATCCACTCTGTATCAAGCGCGTGCTCATAAAGAGAAGCGCTTAGAATTGCTTGCTTTAGAGATTCGTCACTTGCATCCGAGAGCTTTGTTAGGTCAAGTGTTGGGGTAGTTAAGGGGTCGCTCTCTAAGTCAAAACTTTCCATGACCCACTGAGTGGCTGTTACTATGTTTTGCGCATTTAAGCCCTGAGGCAGAGACTGCGCAGTTTTAACAATAAGGTGACTTAAAGGTGAAAGAAACGTTGTGGAGTGGGTTTGCTTGCTTGTTAGACCTAAGAGTTGAAAATAAGCTGGGAGTCTGACTGCTTCACCAAACGAAAGTGTTTGGCCAGATATTTTTTCAATACAGCCTTCTACCAGGTCGCAAAGCATGCGAGTATCAGTATCTACGCTTAGTGAGAGTAGAACGAGCGTGCCATCTTCAAGTTCGTTTAAGTCTAGTGAAAAATAGCCGGATGAGTCGCTGCGTGTTTGTGTGATCAGGCTATTATCTTCGGCTCGGTATGCGCTGATTATGCCGTTGCTGATGACGCCTTTAACAGCACGTCCATCAACATTGTTATCTTGCCGGTCGCTATCAAAAAATTCGCAGCCACT
>NZ_LWGG01001039.1:0-492 GCF_001635365.1 Oleiphilus sp. HI0128
GTATTTGTTGAGTAAATTGATGTTAAACAACCTATATGGTAAATTTGCTCAAAAGATTTTACGGGATTCAGCAATTCCAGTATTAAATGGCGATGTAATTAAATTCGAGACTTCTGAGTATAAGTTGAATACTGGCTATGTACCATTAGGGGCTTATATTACAGCTTATGCTAGACGTAATTTGGTGGAGTCCATTCATGAAAATTGGGATCGATTCTTATATTGTGATACAGACTCCATGGTTATTTTAGGTCAAGCTAAAGGAATCACAATGGGAGACCAACTTGGTGATTGGGATTTGGAAGGTGTTAGTCAAATTGCTCGTTTCGTAAGACAAAAAACGTATATTATGTACGGGTTTAAGAAAAGCATTCCAGCTAATGGTTTTAAAGTTTCAGATGAAAGCGAATATGATTTTGATTATGAAGACGTAGACGGTATCACAACAATACCGTCATCTAATACAGGAAAATTAAAACGTAAGACAATTAA
>NZ_LWGG01001040.1:0-1091 GCF_001635365.1 Oleiphilus sp. HI0128
GCGGCTGTATTTAAAACCCTTACCGTTACGCGCCCTAATGCCTTGAGACTTCATAATGTTAGCAATGTAATTCTCTGAACAAGGGTAACCAAGATCGTTTAACTCTTTCGCTATTCTTCTCGATCCATAGCCAGCTTGCGTATTCCGGCGTATCTGATCATCAATTCTGGTATCTGATCACTGATTCTGGAAATCCAGAAAAAGTGATCGAATAAAACCAGAATCAATGGTCGAAAAGTTCCAGAAATGATGATCGGTTAAAACCAGAATGAGTGATCGGAATGGGCCAGAATCTGCAGCCAGCTTCAAAGTCTTCATAGGTATCCAACACTTTAGCTGTCATTAGTTGTCGACGTTTATCGCGGTCACAGATAGAACCCTTGCACCAATTAGCGTAACCAGTGCGTGAGACACGCATAACCCGGCACATTAAAGCCTTGGAATGCTGCTCTTCATACTCTTTGATAATGGCGTACTTCACTCTTGGTTTCTGGCGAAGTACGCCGCAGCCTTTTTTAGGAAATCCATTTCTTCTTGAAGCTGTTTATTCTCTCGCCTTAAACGACGAAGTTCTTCACTCTCATTTTTTGAGTAATCGACGCCATTAACAGAGTTGAATTGTTTATCAGATAAGCGCATAAATTGACGCTTCCAGTTCGCGATTTGTTGGGAGCTAATTCCAAGTTCTTTAGCAACTTGAGCTTGAGTGACGCCCGGTTTTTCGCAGCGTTTCACTGCTTCTTTTCGGAATTCTTCAGAGTAAGCTTGAGTTTTTTTACGTGCCATGAGCACCTCCACATAAGGTCTATATAACTATAGTAGGGTGTACACTAATTGTTGGGCACTCGGAAACCTAGACATAATGACTCCCCACGTCCCAAAAGAGTGCTGACCTCCTATCGTGGGTTAGCAAAGCCAGAGCCATAATATATGTGTCATACCATATAAGCGGAGGCCAGCACCATGAAAAACAATACCATAATTTTTGTCGGATTGGACACCCATAAGGAGTTCACCGAAGTCGCATATTGCGAAGATCAACGAGGCTCAGAAGTAAAACATCTTGGAAGAGTTTCTTCAGCCAAAGTATC